>JAQBPR010000217.1 GCA_028287395.1 Bacilli bacterium | reverse complement strand
ACCAGAATTCCTCGTAAATCACGACCGCTTCCTCAATATAAGCGTGATCATACAGTTCGTTCGCATAATAGAAAAGATCACGTGTCGAGAGAGTCTCCCCAGACTCAAATTTCTTTCTGTAGATGCGCAAATTTCGATCTGTATACACTTTTTCTTTCTTATGTGTGACTGCAGCGTCGCTGTAATAGCACTTTCCGCTCACCTCTAAGTACTCATGGACTACACCAATCCAAACAAAACCGCGATCCCTCCGAACCAACCGGTTACGTCGCATGCTATAGATAGGTTTACCCACCTGATCAAAAGTAAGATGATAGGGCATCATCACTGTATTAAAGGAAGGATCCAACGTTTTTTTCAATTGGATCAGTTTCCCACGATCTTCCTCTTCAAATACATCATCCGCATCCAACCATAAAATGTAATCTTTCGTGGCCTGTTGAAACGAAAAGTTCCTAGCTGCTGCGAAATCATCTATCCATTTAAAATCGTATATTTTATCTGTAAATCGAGCAGCGATTTCTTTGGATAAATCGGTTGAACCGGTATCCACAATGACTATTTCATCAGCGATTTTCTTAACAGATGTTAGACACCTGTCCAATGTTTCTTCCTCGTTTTTCACAATCATACATAAACTGATCGTAATCATAACACCATCCCTTTCGGACTATGAAAGACCGTTTTCTGTTCATTGTATGAGAGTTTCTTTGAGCTAGTTCCGAAATCGTGTATTAAACCCAATTCCCATATTTGCGCATAAGCTCCCGCTTTTTTTCAATGTAAAATTTGAATTGTTTAAACTGTGGTCTGATTTCAGCTTGCAGACTTGGATGTTGGCGGGTCTTATCCCACAATACATCCATTCGCCTGTTCAGCTTCATATAGGATCGGTAATATAGTACATAGTCATCTATAAGTTTCTCATGTTCCATATTTGATAAATACAAGGCAGTCATCCGTAACAGGGAGGCTTGGATTTTAATGATTGACTTCAAAGCATTAGCTAATGGGAGTACTTCATGCACTAAAAAAAATACGGTTTCTCGTTGTTCAACAGCGCGATAAAAAGTTACAACGGATTCAAAATAATGAAATAAAGCTTCCTCCAATTGGTTCATAGCTGTCCAAGTCATTTGTTGGGTATCCTTGGGCCAAAACCATTTATCCGAATGAAATTCCTTCATAAATGCACCTCATTCTTCTTCACACTCTTCTTCACATTTTTCTTCACGTTCAAGGATTTCCATGGACGTTTCCAATTTTCTAAACAACAACCATTCCTTCATAACTATGACATCCAATAACTTGGTGACGCTCTGATTAAATTTAAGGATGTCGCAGTTTGTAGGATTAGTAGGAAAATCCAGATGCCGCCCAACAAAAGCTTGTATCTTCTCGGCTTCCGCATTCAGAAGATGGGATATCGCTGTTTCTTCCATTGCTATTGATTTAAATAAGTCGATTACAGCTTCACATATCGAAGGACGAAATGCTTCTTCTGGTATTGTAGGCATGCTCATTTTTATCCACCTCATTAATTTATTCAATCCAATATATGCCAATAACCCTAATCAGGTGCCCAATATTTTCTGCTCGCACAATTTTGTGGGAATACCTATGCACGTGAAAAACAAACGGACATAAGCTATTTAATGTCGGTCAAGGAAGGAGTGAAAAACATGTCACAAGCCAATATACCTAATATAACGCCGATTATCTCTTTAACGTTGGGGCAAACCATCCCACTTCTTTTGGCCTCAATTGCTCTGGAAGAGATCGCTTTGGCCCATATCATGAATGCAGAAGCAGAGAAAATTCAGTTTGTACTAGGTACACTTTCCACCGAGAATGTCCTCGTACCCAGTTCAATTACGATCTCCAATCTGTTAACCATCAACCAAAGCGTCAGTCAAACACTGAAGGACGTCATTAAAAAAGAAATGCTATTACAATTCAAGCTGGAAAGTGTATTAAAATTGCAAGATCAAAATATTGGGTAATAATTTTAAGTGGATGTTGCTTAATCAACATTATAAGGAGAGTGCCTAACAAAACGCTCTCCAATGATACATAACTAGAAGAGGTGATTTTGTGAATGATTGGAAAAGGTTATCCTTATGTATGATTGTGAGAGACGAGGAACGATTTCTTGATGGTTGCTTAAACAGTGTTAAGGATGTAGTAGATGAAATGATCATAGTTGATACAGGGTCTATTGACAGTACTAAGGAAATTTGCCAGAAATACGGAGTGAAAATATACGAATACGAATGGAAGGATGACTTTGCAGCCGCTAGGAATTACGGTTTAGAGCGAGCAACAGGAGATTGGATTCTTTGGTTGGATGCGGATGAGGAAATGGATACGCGAGATCGGTATAGGTTAAGGGATATTATGTATATGGATGATCTTGAATTGGTATCTCTTCACCTGATTAACTACTATGGCTGCGAGGTTAACCCTGACGAAAGCTATCATATAGCCCATACAAGATTATTCCGAAATCATAAGGGCATTCGATTTGAAAACAAAATTCACGAAGCATTAAATATCCACGATCCCTCCCCCATCCCAATAGTGCCCATCAAACTATATCATTACGGATATATGGACCCTGTAGTCACTTCCAAAAAGAAGCTGGAACGAAATCTAAAAATGTTAGAAGATGAGATGAAACTAGGAAGCCAAAACCCTTGGATACCGTATCATATGGCGACCGAATATTTTAGAGATCAACAATATGAGAGTTCGTTTGAATTTGTGAATAAGTCCATCATTCAGTTTATCATCCAAGGCTATACGCCTCCTTCCATATTATATAAATTAAAGTATTCGGTATTGCTAAGTCTTGGGAGTATTGACGGTGCTTGGCCAGCCATACAAAAGGCTATAGTGCTTTATCCGGATTACGTAGACCTTCACTTTTACAAAGGATTAATCCTTTATGCAAAAGAATACTATACGGAGGCACTTGAAGCATTCAATCATTGCTTGGAATTAGGTGAAACAAACCTACAGCACCTCATCTTAAAAGGTGCCGGCAGTTTTCAAGCATGGTACCAGAAAGGACGCTGCCAAGAAAAGCTGGGCAAGGTGAATGAAGCGATCGAATCATATGAAATGTCTGTAAGCTTGTCCCTTACTTATAAAGATCCAGTTAAGGCGCTCCAAGCTTTAGGTGTTAGCAAAAATCAGTAGTGAAAAGCATCCAGCATAGGCATATTTCTTTTGCAGCTTTGTCTGCCCTAGAAAATTATGCGATAAATAATAACGGCCATTCAATGCGAGACGGAAGCAAATGCAGCCCACCTCCTCAGGGAGAAAGGACTGCATTTTTCATCTTTGTCTCATTTGCAGAAATTTCTTTAGATTTGCCCTACCTTCCAGCCCCAAAACAAGTGTTTTGCAGGGTTCGAAGTCGCATTTTTTAAAGAAAATGATTTTTAAACTTTCCCGCTGCCTAAAGTAATGATATGGTTACTTCCTGTAAAATCTTTAAATACATTTTTCGTATCGTAAATAAGTGTTGCGTGATTGGCTAATTCCCGCAATGAAATTTGAGGGTTCTGGTGCAACAATTACAAATGATCAAAGATATCCGCGATTTTGTGGTTTGATTATGCTGTCAGACCAAACAATTTGTTGATTAATTTAATTGTAGAAAGAGCAGACGAATGAATGTATTCGACCTGCCCTTTCCTTAACATGTGCATGACTTCGATTCCTGCGATTGTTTTCTCTGCAGTTTTGAAAGACTTGAATCCCAACATCGGTTTAATGATTTTCTTTATGAATCGATGATCTTGTTCAATAATATTGTTAAGATATTTTTGTTGTCGTAGCCATGTTTCTTGATTGATAGCATTCTCGTCTTTCAATTGCTGAACTGCGGTAGGGTAAGCTGGATTTTTATCGACAGTAATAACGCGCGGCAATTGATTGTGTGGTGAAGTCAATGCTTTCTCGAAAAATCGTTTGGCAGCGGGAGCGTCGCGATTTTCAGATAGCATAAAATCAATGGTGTTACCTCTTGAATCCAATGCTCTGTAAAGATATTTCCATTCTCCTTTGACTTTAATATAGGTCTCATCCGTTCTGAACGAATCGTTAGTCGGCTTTAAATAAGGACGAATTCGTTTATCTAATTCCATGAATCCATCGCATGATGGTTGTATGAGCCATATGTAGTCCTCGTTCTCCCATCATCTCTGCTAGGTTACGATAACTAAGACTATATTTTTTTCAATATGTGAATCTATCTTTTCAAATAAATTATTAACTTGTTCCTTGCTAAAAAACCATACACGAAATTTGTCAACTTTAGGGAGGTAGCCATAAAGACTCTCATCCTTAAAAGGATAGTGGCAGTTTAGAATCTTTTCATTTTGTCGCAAATTATCTCACCCCAAAATAGTATTTAATATCAAACTATTCAAAAAGACACAATATATGAATCTGAGGGTTGTGTTGCAAAAATTAAAAACGATATTCGTAATCATAGATTATTAGAAATTTATGCTGACAACCCGAACAATTTATTGAGCCATTGAACATCAACCCAACATCGCATTCGAATTTTTCTTAATGAATCGATGATCCTGCTCCACAATGTTGTTAAGGTAATTGGGATTTTGGTGTAAGAAATTCATTTATGATAACATTCAGGCTCCCTTTTTGAATCTTGTCCTAAATTTGCCTCATGATACTGAGAACACACAAATAAATCAGCGTTCATAACACTGGTTTATTTGTGATATACTAATGACATTAGATTGTCATTCTCTATGTAGTGAGCAGCAAACTTCGCCAGTTAGGCCCTTTTATCCAATGAGAGCGACTCGATCGCCTTAATTAGCCGATCTTGCGATATTGATAGACCCGTAAAAAAGAATGCGTTTGGACAAAGTCTACGCATAATTACTTTATACATTATAATGAATAATTATACATTTCTCATTAATTATGAAAATCCATTCTCACCAATTATGAAAATTTTCTCACTAATTATGACACCACACAGTTGACTTTTCAAAGGGTTTGGTGTAAATTAAATTTAGTAGTTGGTACTAATACTAAGTTATAGTAGCTGATAATAAGAAACAATAAAATATTATGGCTATGACGTTAGCTCAGTATAGGTTAAGGTATCAGTAGAAACACAAGCATGGAGCAAACGATTAAAAAGCTGACCTGCAAATTTCCTGCGATTAAAGCGAAAGCAAAACTCATCCAAATAGCTTTGTAGATAGCGTGAATCCAGTCCATGAAAGGTTCCCAAAACAAAAGCTTTAAAGTTGGAAATGAGTTTGTGCATCCATTTTAAATGTTCGGGATGCTTTGTATGATCAAACTTTTCTGCTTCCAGTTTGTAGCCCTTTGTTTCTACAATGGGGAATGAACGATAGGCATCGGTTTGAATCACGGATTGTTCTTCAATCCATTTTGAAACCAGTTCTAGAACGGTCGTCCCTTTGATATCTTCGATCATTTCCATTTTCACGTACAGCGGATGCCCTTTTGCATTTTTGGAGAGGGCAACAAGGACTTGGTTTTTATCCGTACCTCGACCCCTTTTTCCATTTTCAGTCGGGGCTCCTATATAAAAATCATCCATCTCCACTTGTCCGAAAAGCTTGTATGGCGCGTCTTTGTCCGCCATACAAGCTTTCCGTATTTTATGCAAATTTGTCCAAGCCGTTTTATAGCTAATTTCCAATTCCTTTGCCATTAAACTTGCCGAAACGCCTCGTTTATCATGGGAAACGAAGAAAACTAAGGCGAACCAAATTCGTAAGCTAATCCGAGCTTTTTCAAAGATAGTACCTACGGTTAATGAGGTTTGATGCCTGCACGAAGTGCATTGATATAAAGGGTGGTTACGTGTCACAATCGTGTAGCATTCGGTATGCAGACATTTTGGACATTTAAACCCTTCGGGCCACTTTATGGCATAAAGATGATTGTAACAATCTTGATCGGCTTGGAATTGCTTTTGAAACTGCTTGAATGTCATGCTTTCTTGCTTGGCCATAACCATCACCCCGAACTAATGTTTGTATTCATTTTACCAAACGTTAGTTCGTATTGAAAGAGCTAGCTGAGCTAAGTGCATAGCCATATAAAATATAATTAGCTAAGTGAGGATGATACGGATGCTCTATCATGCCCAAATAACAGCTGTCGGCAGCTACGTTCCAGAACGCGTGTTAACCAACGCGGATTTGGAACGCATGGT
>JAQBPR010000195.1 GCA_028287395.1 Bacilli bacterium | reverse complement strand
ACCCGTTCTAAAGGCCCACTATTCACAATTTAATGTAAGAAGATGAGCCTATTGTCGCAACTGCTTGAGCATTTGCGAATGGTGAATGAAAACGATACGGAAAACTAGTCGTACCCAAGGAAATCATCTTGTGAATATAGTTATAATCAGGATAGGTCACCTGATTTTTAAGGTAAGCGGTTTGTTTGCTATTCGGTTTGCGGTGCATGTTTAGATAAGCAATCATTTGCTTTGCATTTTTATTGCCAATACCATGTCCGTAATAAGCATTGTTCCCTAACTTCACAACGTTCTCGCCTTGCCACTCTGGTGTATCTAAGGATACATCCGGATTAACAAAGTAAAGTATGTCTCCTGGAAATGATTCCCGAACCCCTTCTACAGTAATTAAGTGTAAATCACTATCATAATTCCAATCCCACAATAATAGATTGGTGAATAACGTATTAAACCGTTCCTCCCCGATCATGTCTAACATCGCTTTATACAATACAATCACCATCGCTGTCGCGCATTCAAACGCATATAAACCTCCGCTTTTAAAAATGTCTCTTATCGCTGCCGAGGGCGGCGCTTCTGCACGCAGCTGAAATCCACCTTGCTCCGTCCGTATCCAATATTTCCAATTGCAGCGTGATTTTTTGAATGTGGTAAAAGCGGCTTTGCTCGCCAATAGCGCTCTAGCCGCATCGATAATTTTTACACGAAACGCAATTTCGAATTTTAATTGATCTAAAGAATCATACGTGTATGTAGTTGAGCTTGCATTTTTTTGGGTATAGATCTCTTTTTCCAAATTCGTGAACATCGACGTATCGATCGGATTATTCATGTTAAGCACAACGATCATCTGCCAAAACCTGCCTTCACTGTAAATTGATTGACCCTTACAGCATTGTATGTTCGATTTTACTCTGCGATGACAGCCACTTTAAGGCTTCGCGTGAACTCAATGGGGAAAGCGTGTTGTGCTCCACATAATTAAGCACGGCAGCAGCGTCGGTTTTGGAATATTCTCGTAAAACCCAGCCAATTGCTTTACGAATGAAAAATTCTTTATCGTTGGCACATTGACCAATGTATTTAAATAGTAAGTCCGTATCCGTTTTCGTTTTGTACTTCAATTGAAACAAAAGAGCCGTTCGCTGCAACCAAAAATTCCCTGAATTCATCCATTTTTCCGTATAAGACAGCATACTATCCGGATAACGCACAAAATAAAGACCTACATCATTTGCAGCAAGAGAATCAATTGTGTCCCACCACGACTTTGTTATAATCAATTCTTCCAGTAATTTAATCCGATCTTCCGGCGGTCTTTTTCGTGATTCCGCTAAGATGGTCATAGCCGCATATTGGTACTCACGCTCTGGCAAATCCCACAATGCTCGAATCACTTCAGCTTCGTTTGATGAGTCAGGCACTCCATTTTCCTTGATAAATTGCTTAAACAAATCATGTAAAATAGGTGCTTTGATGCCAAAATAGGCGAATTGATTGCGCATATACTTGACCATCGATTCAGCATTTTGCGGATTTGCATGAGCTTTTAAAATGGTTGTCACTTTAGCTATGTATAAAGCAGGCATGAATCTCAGCTCCTTTAGTGATCTTGCAATATATAAAAAAGTAACCACCCGTTTAGCGATGGTTACTTTTTGTGCAATCAATTCGCGATGCGCGGGTAAAGCGAGGTAGAAGCCCAGACCATGATTAACGCTGCGCCTAGCAAAACTCCCCAATCCAATACCAAATTAGCGGATTGCGTTGTAAGCAGTAAACCCCGCAGCGCATCCACTAAATAACTCATTGGATTCACAGTCGCAACGACTTTAAGCCATTGTGGCATGATCGAGATAGGATATAATGCGTTGGAGGCGAAAAATAATGGCATGGTAATGACTTGCCCAATCCCCATCATTCGTTCGCGAGTTTTCACCAGCGCAGCAATCGTCATCGATAATCCTGCAAAGAAAGCAGCGCCAAGAATAACGGTGACAAACACACCGACAATATTTCCAATTCCCCAATCCAAATGAACGCCCAGCACTAAAGAAAGCAACAAGATAATAATGCCTTGGCTAATCGAACGCAGTGAGGCTGACAGCATTTTACCAATCATCATCGCTGAACGGTAAATAGGAGTCGTTAAAAACTTTTGCAAAAGGCCCATGTCTTTTTCCCAAATGATTGAAATGCCATAAAAAATCGAAACAAAGGTTACGGATTGCGCTAAAATACCCGGTGAAAGAAAGGCCATATAGTCTGCACCGCTGGTAGGTATAACACGGATACTGCTGAAAGCTTGCCCAAACACCAAAAGCCACAAAATCGGCTGAATCGCACGCATCAACAATTCCGAAGGATCTTTACTTAACTTACGCGTTTCAATTTCTACAATAACTCCAACATGGCGCAAATATAAAAGCAGCGGATTCTTCCTTCTAGCCGAGACGACTTGCGGTACGGCGGCTTCGAGCGACATCCCTCATTCCTCCCTGCTGTGTATGATCGAAGAATCCGGCGAAATGGGTAAATATGTCGTCCATGCTGGCCGTAGGATTCCCTGTTTGTTCACGTAATTGTGCAAAATTGCCCATCGCCGCAATTTTCCCCTTACTCATAATCGCAATGGTCGAGCACATCGAATCTGCTTCTTCCATATAGTGCGTGGTCATAATAATGCTCATCCCAAATTCATGCCGTAAATTTGCAATAT
This sequence comes from Bacilli bacterium, assembly GCA_028287395.1. Taxonomy (GTDB): domain Bacteria; phylum Bacillota; class Bacilli; order Paenibacillales; family NBRC-103111; genus Paenibacillus_AC. The sequence goes on along the minus strand of JAQBPR010000195.1, from coordinate 2,612 downwards.
GCGTCCAAACCGATTTACGCGCCATAGGATCTAAGCCAACTGTGGGTTCATCGAGAAATAAGACATCCGGACGATGCAAAATGGCCTGCCCGATTTCCAAGCGACGGACCATCCCGCCCGAGTACGTTTGTGCTGGTCTATTTGCGGCATCCTCCAGCTCTAAAGTAGCCAGAACGGAAGATATCCGCTCTAATCTTTCCTGTTTGCTTAACCCGAATAATTTAGCCATAATTAACAAATTTTCGTAACCCGTCAACGCGCCGTCCACTGAAATGGCTTGCGGAACATAACCAATCCGCTCGCGAATCCGGTTGGGCTGCTGACGTAAATCATAAGAGCCGATGTGTACGGAACCGCTATCGTGGCGCAATAAAGTGGTCATCATTTTAATCGTTGTCGATTTACCAGCTCCATTGGGACCCAGCAGACCAAAGCATTCACCCGGTTCTACGCGAAAGCTTACTGCATCAACCGCCTGGAAATCACCGAATCGTTTGCTTAAATTATCAACAACAACAGCAGATGTACTCATTTTTTGTCCTCCCTTTTGGGTAAATGATTCGATAATTTTTCCATCAGTCCGATCAGGGTATTCCGCTCTTCCTCACTAAAATGCTCAAACGGCTCGGAAAGGGCCTCCATCCAAGTCTCCTCCGTTTCATGTATAAAAGCTAAGCCTTCCTTAGTCAGCTCTACCGTTTTGATGCGCGCATCCTGATTATCCGTACGTCGAACGACGAGACTCACTTTTTCTAAACGATCCAGCATTTGTGACATTGTGCTTTGCCGAACATCCAAATGTGCCGCAAGCTGCCCAATGGTTCGACCGGGTTTACGATACATGTGCCGTAAAAGCATCCATTGTACTCGGGTAATAATTCGCTCCTCTTTATCAAAGGTAGTACAGCGGAGATAACGGTTGACCGTTTGCAAATAGGTTGTGAATTTTTCCAATTGCTCTTTGTTATCCATAATAATGCCCCTTCAACCATGCTTAAATTACTGCAGAGTTTCATTTAGAAAACTAAGCAATCTTGTGTAAGAAATTCTTGAAGCAGCATTATGATAAGACGGTCGCGTATCATTGAAAAAAGCATGCTGCGCATTGGGATATACATAGTATTCCAATGATTTATCCGCTTCTTTCATATTTTCGACAAACGAGGGCAAGCCATCTATCAGGCGCTTATCTAACTCCCCATAAAAGCCAAGCACAGGACATGCTATAGTTGCAATTCGTTCTGCCGATGGGGCATTTCCATAATAGATCACGGCACTCTTAAGCTGTGGATCCTGGCTAGCTAATAAGCCTGACAATGCTCCGCCTAGACAGAATCCGACAGAGGCTACTCCCTGTCCTTTGGAGTATGCATATTCATTCCTTAAAAAAGCAGCTGCGGCAACGATATTGCCAATAAAATTGTCTGTGTTTAATCCTCCAAGTAACACACCTAATGTTTCTGCAACGAGTAGACGTTCTTCAGGCGGAAGGAGATTTAAAGCTTCATCCCGTTCTACAGGATTGCGCCATGCTGCCGGTGGAAGCGAATTTAAGAAGCTTTTCGCCAGCTCTACCCGTTCGGGACGAAGCGGATCTGGATGTGAGCCGTCTAAAGAGAATAAATCAGGAGCAAATGCGGTATAACCCGCCCCGGCAAGTCTGCGAGTCACATCTTGAATATGATCGTCAACACCCCATATTTCCTGAATAACAATAACTGCAGGCATGGGTTCTTTAACATTTGCTAATCTTGCAGCGTACCCTGTAAATTCGTTTTTAGAGCCATAGCGAATCCATTCTTCATGTAAAGTCACAATAACCGCCTCCTATTTACAATATATTATATAGCTAAACTATATATTATTCAATAAATAATGACTTCCCTAAATCATTCAGTATGCTACATTAGAGTCATAAGGAAAAGTTAATAAACGGGAGGCTGCATATGGATACTAAAGGACAACAAGATATTCTAACTCTAGCCGAAGCTTTTGTGCAGGATAAATTACAGCATGACAGCAGCGGTCATGATTGGTGGCATATATATCGTGTAACTCAAACAGCAGCAACGATTGCGACAGAGCATGGCGCAGATATTTTTGTGTGTAAGCTAGCCGCCCTGCTTCACGATATTGCCGACGAAAAATTGAATGAAAGTGAACTTGTAGGTTTAGCCATTGTTAGAGACTGGCTTGCTCAGCAGGACGTTCCACCCTCTATAATTAAACATGTTATGGAGATTATTGCCACTTTGTCTTTCAAGGGTGGCCGCCGCGCGCCTATGCAAACATTGGAAGGCCAAATCGTCCAAGATGCCGACCGTCTCGATGCTATGGGCGCTATGGGGATTTCTCGCGTTTTTGCTTACTCTGGAGCTAAGGGAAGGCCAATCCACAACCCGGAGCTCGCTCCAAGAACGAATATGACCCCCGAAGAATATCGCAACGGTAAAGATACCGCAATTAATCATTTTTATGAAAAGCTGCTGCTGTTAAAAGATTTAATGAACACTTCATACGGACGAAAGCTTGCAGAGCAGCGGCATCAATTCATGATTGATTATTTGGAGCAATTTTATTTGGAATGGGAAGGTCATTAGGACAAAAGAAAA
>JAQBPR010000189.1 GCA_028287395.1 Bacilli bacterium | reverse complement strand
ATTTCGGAATATATCTTCAACGCTTGTTCCATTTTATTTATGTATTCCTTATTCCTATCTGAACAAATAAATTCAACACTTTGATTTCCCGAATCATTCAAAAGCTCCTGACTACTCAGTATTTTATTTAATTGTTTAACCGTCCCCATACTTCCGTCAATAATTCTAATATGCGTAGGGATAAGTTCTGTTAAGATATGCTTATAAAATGGATAGTGCGTGCAACCAAAGACTATCGTCCCATATTCCACCAGATTAAAGGATGATAGCTTATTAATAAAATAATCCGCAATAAAAGCATCGTTAAAATTAAGCTTCTCACAGTATTCAACCAACTCTGGCAAGGGCAATGAGTCCACGATACTTAAATCATCCACTCGGTTTATAAGTTCATTGTATTTGGATTCGCGCAGAGTTAGCGGTGTAGCCAGGACCAAAACTCTTCTTCCTGTTAAACGGTTCATTTCAATGGCCGGTTTGACTGCAGGTTCCATACCAATCATAGGCACCCCGAAAGCGTTTCTCAAATCAGCAATAGCAATGCTTGTTGCCGTATTGCAGGCAATGACAATGGCTTTTATGTCCTTTTTCATAATCGAATGGATGGAATCAAATATATATTGTTTTACTTCAAGCTTTGGCTTTGTACCATACGGAACATGAAGGGTGTCCGCATAATATAAAAAACTCTCTCTCGGCAACTGCTTCATAGCTTCGTTTAAAACAGTAATTCCACCTAATCCTGAATCAAAAATAGCAATTCTCATCTGTTCACCTAATCCTGAAATGAAGTAGTATAATGACTGATTTAACTTTGTTGCAGAGAAATCTAGCATCAAAATCTTTTGCAATCCACCGCACAGATACAATGTTAGTTGATATCCCCTTCTTCTTCTTGAATTGCCTTCAAAAATGTGGTCTTGATACCAGTAAATTGACGGTGATTATTTCCCACACTATCGATTCGTCCACTCCAAAATATTGATGAATCAATATATTCCTTAGTCCTATCATATTTCTCCACGGTATTTTCGGATATTTATTCCGAATCTCATCCGACACATTCCTTGCTGCTTCTCCTATTACTTCAAGATTTCGAATTACCGCATCAATTAACATTTGGTTACTTAAAAAGGAGTCATACTCGACTCCAAAAATGTATGTGTCTATTCGGTTCATTGATTCTAAAATATCCTTCAAAGACTTAATTTCGTTTCATTGAAATTGTACCTCACTCAATATTTCTTGCTTCATATATGGTTTTAGAGCATTTGCCGTCACTAAATCAACTGATTTATTAAATAATGATTCTAAATAATCTTTAAGCTCAATAAATTCAAATCCTACAGGGCGAGTAAATTCAACTAAAATATCTATATCTTGTTTCAGTCTGTTCTTCTCTTGCATATGAACCGAATAGTCCAATCTTACTTACAAAATACTTTTGAATTAATAAATCCTTCTGATCTTTAAGTATTTTTTCGACATGTTCTCGCTTCATGGAATTCACCCCATCAATATTCATATATATTCATTATATCCTAATCCGTTGACCTTTAAAATGTTCTTTCAATGGGGGATTTCACAAACACATTAAGGTTTTTCATCTTTCTCAACTATTTTCCAGGTTCCATTATGCAATTGCACATGTAGTCTAATAGGGACATTGCCTGCGCCATATAAAGCTTCTTTATGACCTGGGCTGGATCCTGTATAAGTATATCGGGTCCAAACAACCCCTCTCGCAAAAATATGCAGCGGAAATATTAACGAATGTTTAAATTCTTGTGGGTTTTTGGAAGAATAGGAATAAAAAAATTGCGGATGTGTCTTTAGATAAACTTCCCTTGTCACATATTTTGCGTAGTCCGCTTTATATTCGCCATCCGACAAAAACGCGATTTTTAGTCCTTTTTTGACATCTGAAATAATCCATATTGAAAAAGATATATAAACGAAAAGAGCAACAATGGCTGTGAAAATAATGTTTCTTTTCATTTCACATAACCTCCCTAAAACGCCTCATTTTAAATTTTATTAGCTTCGATGACTTTCATTAATCTGGCACTGCAAAGATCTTCTTTCCCTTGCGAGCTGAGGAGATAATCATCTATCAACAGGGTGACCTCCAGCTTTTTCCCAAGCTTCCTTAATTGCGTACCTTCACTAGATTGATCATTGGTTAATCTAAACCCATTTCGATCCGGTTCAAAACTCAGGGTGGGGAATTTAGATTTTGAAGACACATCCGGTACAAAATCATAGGAAGGAGCATCATTACTAGCATTTTCATCATAACTCTCATCATAAAACTCAATCGTGCCGGATACCGTGGCTTCTCCTTTAAATTGTACAACGGCAAAATAATCAATACTATCATTTTCGGATTAAGCGACCGGATTCATATGTGTATTTACCAATGGATGCAGCATCTGAAGCACTGTTCGTTTTATATGCCATGATTTTAAATTGATTAGGATCGGCTCCCTTTTCCAAATAGGTCTCCGTTGTGTATATGTCCTTACTATAACCTATCTTTTGCAGCATCGAATTGATCGAAACAATCTCAAAGTTTTTCTGGTTCCACTTGATAAGCTCAACATCCGGCCACTGTAGATGCATTCCTGCAAAAACAATGATAATTTTGTCTACTCCATCATGATCCATATTGCTTGTTTGCGGAGTGCCAAACTCATGGAAATTGAACCATTCTTTTTTACTTTCGTCATAAACAAGATACGTTAGACCTGTTCCCTCTGTTCCAATCGCACCAATTAGATCAACCTTACTGTTTTCGCTTTGAAAGGTTTTTTGCAAGGGATAAAATTTCATATCTTCATATATACCATCGTAAAACATAATAACAGTCGATTTCCCGCCATAATTTAAGACACCGTGAAGATGATCCATCGTAATCTCATCTACCTTGGTATGTTCTTTATAATAATGCAGCGTAACGGGTTTCCCTAGAATTTCACCCAAAGAAATCGTTTGTAATGACTCCCAATCTTGGATGGGTTGATCTTGATTCCATTGATTCAAATCTATGGGTGAGAATAGTAAATCTAAGCTATCTGGAATTGGAAGAACTGCGGATTCATTAAGAATAGGCGAACTATTAGAGCTAGGCGCTAAAATTGGGCTTCCTTGTGCAGACGTAGCTTTTGTGGATGCTGCTTGTGTGGATATTGCCGCTCTTGGTGAACCTTCAGTAGAAATCACTTGAATGGGGAGAGTCACTTGCTTGGGTTCACTTGAATTACAACTGGTTAGGATGAACAAAAGGATAGTTAAAGATATAGAACCATATACTCTAATTAGTCTCATGGATAAGTCTCCTAATAATAGGACTATAAAGCTATAAATTAGTTTTTAAAGTCAAATTTCATTTTCTTAAAGCGAATATCATGTTCTTTAAACATATCTTTATCCATCCAATCGGAAATTTCCACAAAACCAAGCTTTGTCCAAAATTTAATCGCCGAATTTCTCGAATATAATTCAATGGAGGCTATTTCGCGCTCCAGCCCAAATCGATAAACTTCCTGCCAGATGCTCCAGCCTATACCATGATTACGGTATTTCTGAGATACTGCAGCATGTCTGATTTCATTATAAGGGTGATCCCGCACTAATAACATTACACCGATCACTTCATTTTGATTGTTCGTGCATACAAAATAGTAGTCGTCCCCAGGAATTTTAAGCTGCTGTCTCGCTGAATGATCCAGTTGTAACGGCTCGAATAATTCACTATATAATAAACGTTCTGCCGCTTGAATCATTTCTGGATCGCTCGTTATTTGGAATATCACTGGTATCACCCTCAAGTTAAAATATTAAAAAATAGAATTAAGCCGATAATACCATATTTTGGATCAAGTTGTAACAATTATATCAAGATCTGAATTCGAAAAGAAAGACCATCGCATGCGGCGATGATCTAAGGCTGTTGAGAAACCTGAAGTGGAAGATTTGTATATCGAGCGTAGAGTTTACGAGCCGCCTTTGAAATTGCATGGTTACCCCCCTCTAATCAGAGCATGCAATTTCAAGAAGTGGCCAAAGCCGATATATAAAACTGTAACGTGTTAGGGTTTCTCAATAACTGAGTTCATCGCAAGAGGCGATGATCTTCTGGGAATTCGGTTTAAGGTCCTACTTTCCAATAAATATCCAATTATATTTGATGTATCGTTTGATGATTACCGTCAGAATAAGTGCGCCTATAAATGCAATGAGAAAGCTTACCACAAAATTAAGAATAAATAGCTCCACTCCCCCTGTAGGGTTTACATAGTGTAAATAAGTACTTAAAAGCGCCGGATGAATTAAATAAATCCCAAAGGAATAGCCGCCAAGCCGAATAAGCTGACGCGAGATTTTACTAAATTTGTGCTGAATTCGATAAGAAAGCCACAACAAGAACAACGACGCAAAAGCCCCGTAAACATTGAAACAGAAATCGTAGAAATAATTGGACCATTTTATGTTAAAATCCTGCAATACATTATAGGTCAACAACCCTATGCCTGAGAAGAGGAAAATACTGATCACCGCAAATTGATATCGCTGAATTTTTGCGATCGCCTCTTTATAATTCATCCCGATTGCAGCGCCTAGGCAAAAGAAGATCAAATAATTAATGAACAAACTGGATCTATGAGGGAATGCGTAATAATACTTATTAACGAAATAAAAGCTTAGAAATAAAACTGTTCCAATCAGTATAATATGTCGCTTCACTTGCGGAAACTTTTTAACGAAAAACATCATCAACGGAAACAACAAGTAAAACTGCACAATGATAATAATGAAATAAAGATGGTACCCTGCATCCGCCCATGGAAGCAAAGATAAAAAGTAGCGAGGATGAATCGATATGGTCCCCGTTAACAGCCTTTGATAAAAAATATAATACAAAAATGAAACGACAATATAAGGAATAACGATGAATTTTAGTCTTTTTACGTAAAATGAAAGGATGTCTTTGAACCGCCACTTATCATAGTACGAATAAAATAACACGACCCCGCTCATAAAAATAAAACTTGGTACAGCAAAGTATGCTGTTGTATTCAACAGCTGAAAAAGAAAATGGCTTTTACTTTTTAAAGCAAGCCCCACCACTCCACCGGATGTGGCATGGATCATCACTACAGCTAATATTGCAAAAGCTCTAAAAATTTCGAATTCAAGTATTTTGCCTTTTGCCATTTTTATCACCCATGAAATTATAGCACGAATTGTGACAACATAAAAACGCCCTTCTGCACGAAATCAATCATTCGGCAAAAGAGCGTTAGTTTAGATATTACATTGGATTATTAACCCTCACTACCGATGAATGCGTAGCGAGCGACAATCAGAATGGCTAAAATCCACATCATCCAATGGACTTTATATTTACCTTTACCACTATAGTTGGCAGCGCTGGCCAAAATCACATAAGACAAAATACCGAATGAAATTCCATTGGCGATGTTGTATGTAAACGGCATTAGCACAATCGTTAAAAATGCAGGAATGGCGATAACGAAGTCTTGAAAATCAATTTCCTTAACCGATTGCGCCATCAAAACACCTACCACAATTAATGCAGCAGATGTTGCTGAGCCCGGTATTAAAGCAGCAATTGGAGCTAAAAACAACGCAAGCAAGAAACAAACCCCTGTTGTTACAGCAGTGAGACCTGTTCGTCCGCCTTGTGCGACACCCGCTGCGCTTTCTACATAAGCAGTCACCGTACTTGTACCCAGTGCGGCACCTGCGCTAACTCCGATTGCATCGACCAGCATGGCTTTACCAATTTTCTTTTTGCCATCTTCAGGATTTTTTAATAAGCCTGCGCGATTCGCTGTTCCCACCAAAGTACCAAAGGTATCGAATAATTCAACAAAAGTGAAGGTCGCGATAATCGATATAATCCCTGTCGTCATCACACCTGGAAAATCAAAATTAAACAGTCCCAATTTATCTAAATGCGGGATCCAGGTTGTATCCTTACTGGATAAGGAGTCGAATTTCACGTTGCCGATTAAAATCCCCACCACAGTAGTTGCCAAAATCCCATACAATATCGCTCCTTTAATACGAAGCACCATTAAAACGGAAATAAATAAAAGCCCGACGAGCACCAATTGAACATTGGGGTCCTTCAAGCTTCCCATATGAAAAACCGATTCAAAAAAAGCTAAATCAGCATATTTACCTTTGGCATAATCATTAACAGGATCTAAGCTAATGGTCATTAAGTTGCTGTTCTTCAACCCTATAACAGTAATGAATAAACCGATCCCCACTGTAATCGCATGCTTTAAATTGTCAGGAATCGCCACCAATAAGATTTGGCGTACTTTCGTCACGGTTAAAATAAAGAAAATAATCCCCGAAATGAATACAGCCGTCAAAGCCATCGATCCGGTAATTGGCTTACCCGTTGCCGCATGAGTCAAAATCACCGTTGCAAAATATGCATTTAAACCCATTCCCGGTGCTAGTGCTACAGGAAAATTAGCAAACAACCCCATCGCAATCGTCACAAAACCTGCCGCGATCGCTGTCGCAAGAAAAACCGCTGTCCAATTCAATCCAGTTGCTCCCGAACCAAATACGGTAAGCACATTCGGATTCACGGTGAGAATGTACGCCATCGTCATAAATGTCGTAAGTCCAGCCATGATTTCCGTTCTAACTGTAGTTCCATTCTCTTTCAGTTTAAAAAAACGATCCATTTGCTATAATTCCTCCCCAAAAAAAGTATGATACAACTAACTGGCTACAATTAGCAGTATAGTTCACTCTCATTCTATGGACAAGTATGGTAGATGTCAATGGGAAATTCACAGAAAAGACACAATTTACAAATCCGAACAATTTATCCGTAAATTTGGTGATTTGTTCGCCTCTTGATCTTAAGTATTCCTTGTTACGGCGCTTCAAAATTCGGATAATCGTAATATACAGCGCCTTCTTCCGCATAATTCCTTAGTAATTGCAAAAAAACAGTTCCATAGCGCTTAAATTTGGCTTCGCCAATTCCTTTAAGCTGCAGCATCGCTTGGGCAGTCGTAGGACATACCTCGCTCATATCACGTAAGACGCTATCCGGAAATATAATATAAGGCGGCACACGATCCTTTGCGGCAAGCTCTTTGCGCAGCGCTCGCAAAAGCTCGAACAGCGCTTCATCTCCGTTTTCTCCAGAAGCCCCTCTGTGTTGACGACTATCCCTTGCACCCTCTGCTTCGTTTCCGCTTACGCGACCACGACTTCGACTTTTGGTCGTGCTGCTCTTACCCACGTTCACTTCCGCTTTAAGCCATACCTCTTCCTCGCCTTTCAATACCAAACCCGCTTTAGCTTGAAGTTTCACAACAGGATATTGGCCCTCTGTAATTAACAAATATCCTTTTGCAGTCAGACTATTGATTCGCCCAACGATCTCCTTTTCAGAAAATTGAGCGAGCAGCCCATAGGTTGGCAGCTGATCCATTCCTAGTTCAATTAGCTTTTTCAGCTTTGAGCCCTTCAAGACATTGGCAACAAGCGTAACCCCATAACGCTCACGCATCCGCAGAATACAAGAAAAGATTTGCTGCGCCTCGGTAGTTGCATTGATCCGTTCACGTGTATCATTACACTGACTGCAGTTACCGCAGGTCTGCGGCGTATTTTTCTCACCAAAATACTGTAAAATATAACTCCGCAAGCAGCGCGGCGTATGGCAATAATCGATCATTGTTTGCAATTTTTTATATTCATTCGCTTTTCGCTCTGGCGGAAGCAAGCTCTGTTCAATCAGAAATTTTTGAATAATGATGTCTTGAGGACTGAACAATAGTACGCAATCACTTGGCTCGCTGTCTCTGCCTGCACGCCCTGCTTCTTGATAGTAAGCTTCCATGCTCCGCGGCATATTATAGTGCAGCACAAAACGGACATTGGATTTATCAATGCCCATCCCAAAAGCGTTGCTTGCTACCATCACACGCACATCGTCAAAGAGGAATTTTTCCTGCGCGTCATTCCGCTCCGCATCGGTTAATCCGGCATGGTATTTCCCAACAGAAATTCCTTTACTCCGCAAAAATGTATAGATGGCATCCACTTCTTTGCGCGTCGCGGCGTAAATAATGCCTGATTCTTTATTGCGCGTATTAATCCACTGCAGCATATAATCCTTCTTATCTGCGACACGCGTTACGGTAAAGGCTAAATTCGCCCGATCGAAACCATTGCGAAATACATTCGAATAATCTAATGAAAGGAATTGAACGATATCATCGATAACTTCCGGAGTTGCCGTAGCAGTAAAAGCTGTCACGATTGGTCTTGTCGGGAGCTCGCTTAATAAGGCGGCAATTGTACGGTAACTAGGTCGAAAATCATGTCCCCAATGCGAGATGCAATGGGCTTCATCTATAGCAACCATGGAGATATTCAATTTTTTTAAGAGCGAGATAAACCGCTCTGATTCCAATCGTTCTGGAGCAATATATAATAGCTTGTATTGACCGCGTCCAGCTTTCGAGATTCGCTTTTCTACTTCTGAATAGGTCAAGGAGCTGTTAATAAATGTAGCCGGGATGCCTATACTATCCAGCGTATCGATCTGATCCTTCATTAATGAAATGAGAGGAGATATAACCAACGTTGTCCCAGGCAACAAAAGTGCCGGCACCTGATAACAAATCGACTTGCCGCCCCCGGTTGGCATAATTCCTAGTGCATCATTGCCTTGTAATATGCTGGTAACCACACCAATTTGTCCTTCACGAAAGGAAGAATAGCCGTAATATTGTTTCAATATTTGCTGCGCTTTCTGTAACATACTCTTTCCCCCGTTATCGCATTCATGACTTCCATTCCTATTATACCTTAAGTTGAATCCGAACATAAAAAAATAAGGCTGTCCGATTAGGACAGCCTCATTGGTCATTTTAGGTTTAAACCTTTCGGTTAAAGACCTACAGCTTAACTACGTTCTCAGCTTGTGGTCCACGGTTTCCTTGAACAACATTGAAAGATACTTGTTGACCTTCATCAAGCGTTTTGAAACCTTCGCCTGTGATTGCGGAGAAATGAACGAATACGTCGCTTCCGCCTTCTGTTTCGATAAAGCCAAATCCTTTTTCTGCATTAAACCATTTTACTGTTCCTGTTTGAGCTGACATTGTAAAACCTCCAACAAATTTTCTTTTTTTTCCGCACTTTGCGAGAACATAAAAATTCACACTTCATCAAGAGTATCATTCATCACTCTTTAACGTGTGTGAACTATTTGATCTCATCTATACGAATACTGAAAGTATATCATGTGTTTTTAAATAATGCAAATTTTTTTTGATGAATTTGGAAAATAAATTAAATCTCAGAAACCTCTATACTTTTACCCCACAAAAATAACGGCTACGCCGACTTACACTGCTAACGGGCAGCAATGATTCTTGTTGCCCGTTAGCAGTATGACGGTAGCGTTTTTCCAGAAAGATATGAGTTATTCCTTCACCTTACTTTTAAAAACTTCACTAATGGCGCCGATACTGCCCAATGTTTCCACTGCATTGACTGGAATGAAGATTTTGTTCGCTGCACCTTTGGATATTTCCGTTAACGCTTCAAATGATTTATAGGCTAAAACATTTTCATCCAGCCCGGCTTCTTTAATCAGCTGAATGCGGATTTTCTCCGCTTCGGCAACCACTTGAATGGCTTTCGCATGTCCTTGTCCTTCTAGCTCTTGAGCCGACCTTAAGCCTTCAGCTTGACGAATCCGTGCTTCTTTATCTCCTTCTGCTTTGAGGATTTTACTCTGTTTATCCCCTTCCGCACGTAAAATCATATCCTGTTTGGCTGCTTCAGCTTCCAGGACAATCGCCCGTTTGCTGCGTTCCGCTTTCATCTGTTTGTCCATTGCTTCTTGAATGTCATGTGGCGGTTTGATATCGATAACTTCAACACGCTCAATACGAACGCCCCACTTTTCCGTCGCTTCATCCAAGGCCAATCGAATTTCAATCGATATCTTTTCACGACCAGAGAGGGTTTCATCCAACTCCAGCTTACCGATAATTTGCCGCATCGTTGCAGTACTGATATTACGCACACCATATACATAATCGGAAATACCATACGTTGCCTGCTCTGGACCCACGACTTGATAGAAAATAATCGTGTCGATCTGCACTTGCACATTATCTTTGGTAATAACGGTTTGCGGCGGTACGTTTGCCTGTTGAATTCTTAAATCGTGGTATACACGAACCTGATCAATGATGGGCAATAGGATGTTTAATCCCGGACTCAATAAACGATTGTATTTCCCCAGACGCTCAACAACACCAACACGCTGCTGAGGAACAATCTTGATCGTAAGTCCAATAATGACAACAACAAGAAACAATATGACGACTACGACAATAACTACCATTGCTTAAACACCCTTCCATTTTTGGACTTCTAAAATTGTATTACGGCTCTGTACCACAATAATATGCGTACCTATGTCCAGAAATTCATTTGAAGCTGCACTCCATGTTTCATTTCCCACTTTGACAATACCTAAACCTTCTAATGTAATGGCTTCCAAGACAATTCCTTGCTGACCAACCAAAGTATAGATAATATCTGTAAAACCTTTAGAACTCCTTGCTTTACGAGTTAACGGTCTTGTAAATATGGTTAGTCCGATGGCAACAGCAATGCCAACAAGAAGCTGTAACCAAATTAAATCCGGGCAGAGCCAGGCTACAAGAGCAGTAGACAATGCGCCAATTCCAAGCCATAGCAAATAAAATGTTAGCGTTGTCATTTCAGCAACAACCAGCAGGATGCCAATAATCAACCAAATCGCCCATAACTCCATTGATGATTCGCCACCTTCGCCCCATGATACTATGTAATACGTACATTGTGAACAAAAGATTCATTTAATCGAGAAATGATGATTACTTAGAATTGTTTTCTCGTTTTACTCTCCCTACTAAGGTAGACAAATAAAGCACAAAGGATAATAAAATGCAGCCAATCACTAAAACAGAAATATTAATCGGAACTTTATAAGACGTAAGCACAATATAGACTAACAATCCGGTTACCGTTAAAGCATTCTCGACAAAGTTTTGGATGGCAATCGTCTTTCCTGAGCCCACAATGTCTTTACCTACCTCTTGAAGCATTGTATTCAAGGGAATGAGAAACAATCCTCCGAAAAAACCCATTAAGAGCAGCATCATCAAAGTGAAGCCAAGAATAGGCACGAATGCAGCTAACATAATGGCAGTGACCATAAAAAAACCGTAATAATACGCATTGTGCAGCTTCCCCGCGGGAACAATTTTTGCCGTTAACGTAGAAGCTATGACAACACCAACGGCAGTGATACCCAGTATCAACGATTGTTGTTTGGTACTATGAATACCCAAATTAGCTGGAATCCAAGCGATTAGAGCTATCCGCAATACGGCTGTTGTCAACCAAAAGGAGGAGGTACCGATCAAAGAAAATCTCGCTCTGCGATTGGAAAGAAGTCTAAACATATCTTTAAAATATGCCAAAGTGGATTTCCCATATTGCACTCGGGGATTTCCCTGCCTTTTCGGAATAAAGAAGGTGAATGCCAGCGAAGTCAGATAAAAGAGCAGACAAGTAATGATTCCGGGAAAGTCGGATTTATCCGCCAAAATTCCACCAGCCAATGTTCCGAGACCGATTGCGATAATTGCCGATCCTTCCACCATCGCGTTGGCGCGCAGTAACTCGTCCTCCGTATGCGTAAGTTCGCTTAATATACCGTATTTCGCGGGGGAGTAGATAACAGCTCCAATGCCGAGAATCGTATAACAAATGACCGGAGGCAACCCTAAAAGCAGCAATCCAATACCGACACTTTTAAATAAATTACCAATTAATAACACGTGCGATTTAGCATTTTTATCTGCAAAAGCACCTACTACCGGAGCGAGAACAACATAAGCAAGTAAAAATCCAATTTGGATTTTGGTCATATATGAATCCGGGTTTACAAACCCATGACGATTAACCATACCCACAATGATAAAAAAATTAAGATTATCAGCAAATGAACTTAAAAACTGCGTTAAATACAACGATCTTAATGGCGTTAAAATCTTCTTCAATCCAGACATTTATAGTCATTCCCCTATCTATTTTCGAATAAATCAGGACGTTAATTTGTTAATAATTTCGATAAATACTTCCCTTTCTATGGGTTTGACAACAACGGTCAATTAGTGCGTTACCGACAATCGTATTCGCAATTTCAGCGATAACATCCGCCTCATATTGCAAAACCTCTTCATCATCCTTAGGCTCTTCCAAAATAAATTGGTAAACTAAAGTTCGCGCAAGCCTGGGATCGACAAAAAACATAAAGTAGACTTGCAGAGCTCCTTTTATGGTCAACAATGCGGTGTATCGTTCTAATTTCTTATTATCCCATTCCCCATCGAATTTTTCCACTAAAGGAATAAACCCTAGCAACCCAACAAGTCTAGGCGTATCCTGGACAAAAACAAAGGTCAATAATTCAAGTAGATTTCTACTTAAAATATCGACCTGATCATTCCATCAAATTTTTTTAGAAATTTGTATCTTGAAAGCTATTTCGACTATTGTTATCGCTTTTTGCTGCACTAATCATCAAAATAATCGCTGTAATAATGTGCATAATCATACCTACAATAGGTATCCAAGCGACACAGGAAGTGACAATACCTAGAATACTGCCCGTTTTATCCTTACGCTCATTACTAGAAATAATCAACGTGATAATATGCAAAATTAACATGACAAACAAAGGTGTCCAAGCCATTGAAACAACAAATAATCCCCCTAAAATTGGAATACCTAGAAACGCTTCCATGCCACCTGTTACCCATTTTAACACTCTCGACGGACTCATCCTTGTTCCTCCTAATTAGGATATCAAATTTAACTTTCGTCAAACTATAACATAATTTGGAGAATTGTGGTGTCGAATAATGTAGAATAATCTAGAATATTAAATTTAATATATTCTGATGCTGCTTGTTTTAATATTCCATCGTAATAAGCGGTGTTCCTACAGTCAGCCGCCATTCACCGCTAACTGAATCTTGGTGAAGAGCAGCTTGTGCATTCAATTGATGATCCCCACTCTGTATGGAAGAATGCATCTTGTTCGTAAAAAGAGAAATGCTGCGTGTTTTTTCATCTTTATAGCTTTCCAATTCCCGACCTTGAAACTTGCCGTTCACTTCATTTAATAGGGCTTCCGGAGTTTTTTTCTGAATCATATCTCTATTTACAATGCCTTGGATCATGGTGTTCCATGTCCCTTTTAATCCATGAGCAGTTAACTTTTTATCCATTGATTCCTGCCATTGTATGATTTGCTCTAATGGTATTGTAGGGCCCATTTGCATTTTGAGGATCAAATAACTCGATTTACGATCATCCGAGCCTGCGAGTACACATTGAATTTTAATACCATCCGCCTGCTGTGTGTTCAATCTAACAATAGGCAGGCCATTTACTTCATCCATTTCACTGCCAGCTTGAATGTTCAACTGTTTGCTAACTCTATCAAAGAGCTCAATAAAAGCTTGATTCGTCGCATAACCTTCTGTTTGTCCAGACCATTTCACTATAAGGGTATAATCCTGTTGTAGAAATGGTGTGCTCATGTCTACAATCTGTTGAGTATCATTGCTCAACTCCGCTGCAGCCGGTCGATCCCATCCGACTATTACCACAAATATTAGTGCCATCATCCACCCAACAAATATCACGTTTCGCATAGTTGCTCCTTTTACTATTAATCTAGTAAATAGGATTTCCTAGTTTAAGCCGTTTTAAACAGCTTAAA
>JAQBPR010000171.1 GCA_028287395.1 Bacilli bacterium | reverse complement strand
AAAGGACTGTAAGCAGCTGTTATTTTTCTCGCCTGTCCTTGCGGGCATAGCCACCATGATGCATAAGCTTATATTGATAGACTGGCAGACCCTGCTAGCGCCAACTTCACCATCTCTCGACCTAAGGATCAATATAACGACGAAATCATTGGTCAGCCCTTGGGATGGACAGCATTAGCGAAAAAAGAAAGAGGCTACATGCACGCCGAAGCAGATCGCCTGCTCTATGTTGCGGTTACTCGTGCGAAGCAGTTGCTCATTGTCAGCCGCTACCCATCCAAAATTGCCATTGATCCTTGGAGTGAACTGGAAAACAGTTTAAATAAACATTTTGAATTAGATGAAGTGTTGATTGAGCCGGTTGTGGCGGAGAGATTAATACTTGCTCCGAATGTGGATGTGGAGTTAAAGAAATGGAAGGATTGGGTTGCATCCGCGGCTGAGCCAACTTATCTCCGAACCAATGTAACAGGAAAGGCGAAAACGAGCAGCGAAATTAAGTTAGTCAGACCCTCAGGGGGTAAAGGCATGGCTTTCGGTTCGGTAGTGCATCGGCTGATTGAGGCCGTGGGGCAAGGGAAGACATTGGAACAGATTGCGGGATATGCAGAAATCATTGCTAAAGAGGAAGCTTTGGATGACAAATGGAAACCTGATGCGGTAGCTGCGGTTACAGCACTCATTGAGAGCCCAATCTGGCAGCGTGGCATAAAAGCCAAGCAGAAGCATCACGAGTTTTCTTTTATGGTGGGGAAGAAGGAAGAAGCGAATAAAGATACCCTGATTAAAGGCGTCATCGATTACCTTTTCGAAGAAGAGGACGGTTGGGTGTTGGTAGACTTCAAGACAGACACCTATGAGGACGAACATGAACAGAACTTTATCGATTACTACAAACCTCAAGTACTGGCCTATGTCCAAGAGTGGGAGCAAACCTTTGGGATGAAGGTCAAAGAGGCTGGGTTGTTTTTTGTTGGCAAGGGGAACTATGTGGTTTTGTAAAATAACTTATTGGAGGGTGAAGATCAAATGGCCAAACATTGGACTGCTATCGAAAACCAACAGTTTATTGATATTATGAAACAATACAGGGAAAGCATTAAGGATCAAAAAGAAGCTAAATCTATTAAGAAAATCACAGACAGTTTCGTAAATGATTTATTACTAAATTCTGTTTTAGCAAATAGATCAAAACAAGCAATTTACGAACATATCACATACTTTGATGATTTATTGGATGGGATCAGTAAAAAAGAAAACTACTCGAAGAAAGATGGAATATATTTTAATACCGAACGAAGAGAATATAAAGCCCATCACAATCCACTTCGTGTATGGCGAAATGCTTCTTACAAATCATAATACAGTTAAACCGAAAAAATGGAGTAATTAAAATGAAATAAAATTTATGCCCCGTCGAGGGCTCAATAGGCTGGAAAGCACTGCTTGCCGATCCAGAAAAACATTGGTAAGAAGAGAGGGATAATAAATGCAAACATTAGAATCACTTAAAAGTATATTTAAAGATAGAATTTTCAAAATACCCGATTATCAACGTGGCTATGCTTGGCAAAAAAGACAACTAAAAGATTTCTGGGAGGATATCGTAAACCTTCCTGTTGATAGATTTCATTACACTGGATTATTATCATTAAAACAGGTAACGAAAAAAGGCTATGAGAGCGAAAGTTGGATAGCGGAGCATTGGCTATAGAGGATAGAGCATATAAACCATTTCATATTGTTGATGGACAGCAAAGATTAACCACTTTTGTTATTTTCATTAGTGAAATATTGAATTTAATTGAGGCAATCCCAGAAAATGTGCAAAAGTCCGATGCGGATATTTATATAGGCACCTTTAGTCTTAAACAAATCAAAGAAGAATATCTTATGATTCAAAAACCACCACAATTTATTGTAAATACATATAAATTCGGGTACGAAACGGATAATCCAAGCTTTAAGTATTTGCGTCATAACATTTTAGGTGAACCACACAGTGGAAGCATTACTGAAACCTTTTACACACTTAATCTTGAGAATGCAATGCAGTTCTTTAGAGAGAATTTAAAAAACTACTATGTTAGCTATGGGATTACAGAGATTGAGGTATTATTTAGGAAAGCGACACAGAATTTAATGTTTAATCTACATGAAATTCAAGATGATTTTGATGTTTTTGTAGCCTTTGAAACTATGAATAATCGTGGCAAGAAATTATCTAATTTAGAACTGTTGAAAAATCGTTTAATCTATCTCACTACCTTATATGATGAAAATGAACTCTTTCAAGATGAAAGAGCAATTCTTCGTCAAGATATTAATGATGCGTGGAAAGAGGTATATTATCAACTTGGACGTAACAAAACAAATCCACTATCAGATGATGATTTTCTTGTTGCTCACTGGATCATGTATTTTCAATATACAAGACAAAAGGGCGATGATTATATCCGTTTCCTACTTGAGGAAAAGTTTACTCCGCAAAACATTTTTAGCAAGACTGAGGTAAGTCTTCACTCAATTGCAACTATTACCGAAATGCGGGACAGTGAAACTGACGAAGAAGATGAAATTACCTTGGAGGAAAAGGTAGTAAAGCGTGCAAAACTCTCGCCTAAAGAAATCTCTAATTATGTAAAAAGCCTTAGATCAGCAGCAGTACATTGGCACAACTCCTTTAACCCATTAAATAACAAAAATCTAACTTCTGATGAAAGTCTTTGGCTAGATAGGCTGAACAGGATAGGAATTGCCTACTTTAGACCGCTAGTAGTAGCTTCATTTATTAGAGCAGATATAACTGTTAATAATAGGATTAGGCTGTTCAAGGAAATTGAACGATTTATATTTATTGCATTTAGGGTTGGAAGGGCATTCTCCACATTTAGAAACAGCGAATATTATAGATTGACAAAGCAACTACAAAACGGAGAAGTTTCTATAGATGAAATTTGTACATCTATAAAAACACGCATAGAAGAGTGGTTAAGTCCTGAAACTAGTTTTGATCATCAACCATTTAAAACTTATATTGGTAGGCACTACAAAAATGGTGGAGGTTTTTATTGGTGGAATGGCTTACATTACTTTTTATATGAATATGAAACAGAAAAGGTTATGCAAAATGGCAATCAAAAAATTGATTGGACTTTATTCGTTAAAAGCGATAAAGATAAAGTCTCAATTGAGCATATTTACCCACAAACCCCAGATAATAATTACTGGAAAAATGCTTTTCTAAATCAAACAGTTGAGCAGAAGGAACTCCTTACAGGCTCGCTGGGCAACTTACTACCTTTATCTAGAAGTAAAAATTCAAGTATGCAAAATGATAGCTTTCCTGATAAAAAATCACCCATTGGAAAATCTCACAAAGGTTATACTGATGGCTCTCATAGTGAAATTGAGGTTGCAGCCTATGTAGATTGGAACGCAGAAACTATACTTCAACGTGGACTCAAAATGCTTGAATTTATGGAACGACGATGGAACATAAAGTTTGCTGATGATGCTGGTAAAAAAGATATGCTTTTCTTAGATTTTATGCCATGAAATATAGTAATTGAACTATTGAATATAAAAATTACCTGGTGGTGCATTTTCTTTACGAGTTTTGACAGATAATTTTATATTCCTTTTACCGTTTCCACACATGTGAAGTGCTATGTGTTGTTAGTGAGAAAGTAGTATTGTAGAGCCGCATTACCTGAGTATATTGAGTTAAATAAGCAAGGCTAAAGCATTGTTTCAGTTTGAGCCTTGTTTACTTCTAATTAATTTCGGTTCTGAATTCCAATAAGCTGATGCTCTATCAGAATAATTTCGACTATTTCCACCTTAATATGATACAATATTGGGAGATAGTTCGCAGTTAATTATATGATAGTAGTCATTCATTAGGGGGATGAGGATGCTTAGTTCAAAGGAAGTACCACAAGCAGATGTTTTACCTGATGTTATAAGAACTGTGCGTTTTGTTCAACAGCATAAAGGGAGTACATATAGTATGATTGCACGACATATAGAAAAAGGTGAGAGACAAGGAAGGTATTATAGACATGCTGCTCAACTATTAGGATTAATAGATAACCATAGAAATTCTGCATGGATACTTCCTGATGGAGAATACTTTTTGAGTTTAGCTCATCAAGAACAAATGGATTTTTTAACTAATCGTATTATGAACCTCAAAGTTTTTCAATTTACAGAAGACTTGATTCGTAGAAACCCAGGGTCTACTGAAAAAGCGGTAGATGATTTATTGAAAAATGAAGGGATTACTGTAACTACAGGAGATAGAAGAGCTAAAACATTGTTAAGTTGGCTAATTCATCGTAACATTATAAGGCAGGTTGGCAGGTCTTTTTATATTAATTAAATAATTGCGATGGGGAAAATGACTACCAGCTTATTTGGAGCAGGTGGCCATTTTTTATGCTATTTTAGCGCCCGTACAGCTACAGAATAGTGATATCTCACACGAATGCGACAAAATCCGTTCCCTTATGGTAAAATCAAAAGTATAACTTATTAGGCAAGGGGTAGTCATGAACACGAAAATACTTGAACTTCATAAAGAAAGACCACAGCCAAAGCCTATATTAAAGTGGGCGGGCGGCAAGCAACAGATGATCGACATTTTGAAATCTAATGCTCCAAAACAGTTCAATAAATATATTGAACCTTTCATCGGTGGGGGGGCTCTTTTTTTTGCTCTTCAACCTAGCAAAGCTGTAATAGCAGATTCCAATCCAGAGTTAGTAAACTTATATAGAGTCGTTGCAAATAACGTAGAAGAGTTAATAATGCTTCTCAAAGAAATGGAAAATACAGAGGAAGATTTTTATCGAATACGAGGTTTGGACACAACTAATATGTCAGTTATAGAACAAGCAGCTAGAACGATGTATTTAAATAAAACTTGTTATAATGGTTTGTTTCGCGTCAATCGAAAAGGAGGCTTCAATGCTCCTTATGGAAGATACAAAAAACCTAATATCTGCGATGAAATTAACTTAAGATCAGCAAGTATTAATTTAGGACAGAGTACTATCATTCAAGGTGATTACAAAGATGTTTTATTGAAGAACGCAGAACCAGGAGATTTTATATTTCTTGATCCTCCTTATTTACCTATCTCCAAGTACTCAGATTTTAAAAGGTATACTAAAGAGCAGTTTTACGAAGAAGATCAACGCGAGTTGGCGGAGGAAGTAAGCAGATTAGCCGAAATTGGTTGTAATATTTTACTTACCAACTCTAATCACCCGTTGGTACATGAACTTTATGGTAAATACAAAATTAGTGTTCATCAAACTAAACGATATATTAATAGTAATGCTTCCCAAAGAACGGGCGAAGACGTACTAGTAAAAATTGAGCCTATTAAGAAATTAATTATTATCCCCAATCCTATTGTATTACCAAAACAAGTGGAGTTCTTTCCAGCAACACGATATATGGGAAGCAAACAAAACTTAGTTAAAGATATATGGTCTGTTGCTTCTGAATTCAAGTTTGATACAGTTCTTGATTTGTTCAGCGGTAGTGGTGTTGTAAGCTACATGTTTAAGACACAAAACAAACAAGTTTTCAGTAATGATTACATGGCATTTTCCTCTTGTTTAGCAAAATCTATGATTGAAAATAGCAGTTATAAACTGTCTGATGAAGATGTGAAAATGCTCTGTGGATATAACACTAATACGGATGGATTTGTGACAGAAACCTTTAGAGGCTTATACTTCAGTGAAGAAGATAACATATTTATTGATACAGTACGTGCCAACATTAAGTCACTTAGAAACGAATCTAAAAAAGCTATTGCTCAATCTGCTTTAGTACGTGCTTGTTTGAAGAAAAGACCTAGAGGTATTTTTACTTACACAGGTTATCGTTACGATGATGGTCGAAGAGATCTGCTTTTGTCTTTAAAAGAGCAATTTATTGAGGCTGTATTTCAAATCAATAGTGCTGTTTTTGATAATGGAAAAGTAAATAAAGTACGTAATGGTGACGCAATGGATACCCGTTTTAAGGCCGATTTAGTCTATATAGATCCACCTTATTATAGTCCATTATCTGACAATGAATATGTAAGGAGATATCACTTCTTAGAGGGCCTTGTACTCGATTGGAAAGGTGTTGAGATGCAGTGGCATACAAAAACGAAGAAGTTCAAGAGCTATCCAACGCCCTTCTCAACTCAAAAAGGTGCCTATGATGCATTTAATCAACTTTTTAAACACCATAAAGAAAGTACTCTGATTGTATCATATTCTTCAAATTCATTGCCGACTAAAGACGATATGTTAAAAATTATGTCAAAGTACAAGAAGCATGTTGAAGTAATTGAAGTAAATCATCGATACTCTTTCGGAAATCAGGGACATAAAGTAGGGGATAACAAGAATGAAGTGAAAGAGTATCTCTTTGTTGGATTTGATAAGTAGGAGGTCTAAAATGGAGAAAGCATGGTACATTGGTAATACGACAATAAGAAATCCCAAAAGACTTAAAGATGGACTTCGGGCATTGTCCCTGTCCCCTCTTCACGGGAATTTGATTGGTAAAGAAAATGAACTTGAATTTTCTAGGTTGTTAGATTCTGAGGATATAGTTCGTGTTGAAAGACTTCATGAATTACCACTAAAAGATGCTAGTGATGTAGGTAGAAAATGGCGTGCGGCTTTAATGCAATTAGGGTTCTTGAAGCCATCTTTTGCGGATCGTCCTTTTACAATTACTCAAAATGGATTACGTTTAATAAATGCTAATACCTTACTTGTAGAGCAAGAATGTTTTCTTAGAGCATTATTAGCTCATCAAATCCCATCGCCAATTGAAAGCTACCCTGAGCCTACATTTAGTCCTTTAAGAATAATCCTTGAGGTAATTACTGGTCTGCAGAAGGTTGGTTTAGAGTCTTCAATTAGCATGGATGAGATGGCTTCGATCGTTCAGTTAGTGCATAAGATTGATGATGTTGATAATGCTATTATGCGTATTTCTGACCATCGTACAAATTTGTCCCTACTTTCAACTCCACGTGAAAGAAGGGCTTATATTAATAGAATAAGGGAATCAGTTGCATCTTATTTGTACAGTCAGCAAGCAACTACCTTAAAGGATTATGCTGACACAAACTTTCGTTATCTAAAGCTAACAGGATTATTTATTGAAAGTGGTCGAAGGCTGATAGTTGCCGAACATAAAAAAATAGTAGTAGAACAAATTGTTTCCGAAGCGTATGTACCGATAAATGAGAACGATTATTTAGAAGTTTTGTGGAATGGAGCTAAACTGCCTACTGATAATGCACCTCAAGCGATACGAGCTATTGAAGCAACAATCGAACTACTTGAAAGAAATGGCGATGCAGTTAGTGTTCCGAACTTAGCGGAATTAGAAGTAGCAGACTTGTCCTATCTACGATTACAGCTAGAAGAAGATTGGTTGAAAGTACTGGAAATGCAATATGCCAAGAAACAGCCAGAGGAATGGGAAGAGATTCTGTCATATCTGCGTGCACTTACTCAATCTTTGCGTGGAAGTGGAGGATTAATTCCACAGGGAGAAGGACCAGCCTATTTTGAATGGGTATTATGGAGAGCGTTTCTTGCGATAAATAATATGGAAAATAAGCCTTGGGAAGCAAGACGATTTAATATCGATCAAGAATTTTTACCTGTCGGTACTGCTCCCGGAGGTGGGCCGGATATGATATTTGAGTTTGACACGTTTGTTGTTGTAGCAGAAGTTACTCTTACAACCTCTTCCAGACAAGAAGCGGCTGAAGGTGAACCAGTCAGAAGACATGTTGCTCATCTCGTTGATTACTATGCTCAACAAGGAAAGCGAGTCTACGGGTTATTCATCGCTAATAAAGTTGATACAAATACAGCAGAGACTTACAGAATTGGAGTTTGGTACAGGCCTGATGATTCTAGAATGGCTTTGGATATCGTTCCATTGACACTCACACAATTTGCTGATTTATTTGAAGCGGGTTTTTCAGGGAACAAACAACTAGACTATCGAGTTGTTGAACAAATAATCAGGAATTGTCTTGTTGAAAGCAGATCAGAAGCTCCTGAGTGGAAAAAAAGAATTGAAAATCAGATTAACGTTGCGGTGCAACAACTTCAAATAAGTTAATAAGATATCTTACCAATCTCCCCTTCCCAAGCTAACATCGACATACTCAATCTAGGGAGGGGATTTTATTGTCACAGCAACAGTGGCTCGTGGTGTTGAAGCCTGCATTTGATCAACGATTTAAAGAACTTACTGTTATGGCTAAAAAACAAGGTGCAGTCCAAAGTTTTCGTCAAGAGCAGTACGAACTGACAGAGCACTAATTTCCCGAAATGTAGAGAGATTATGGACTCCGAGGAGTAAATTAAAGACAGAAGATTAGAAATTCAAAAGCATGGCGCAATAATATAAAGAGCTATTACATTTTAAATTGGTAAACCGTGGGGTAATTCCCATCCTCCCAAGCTGAAAGCGTAGGTTTGAACAAATGTAATGAATTGCTTTACAAGAGCCATTGTCCGTCCTATAATGATACGTAGTGTATCAAACATATTTTGGGACATATGGAGGAATGGAAAATGAAGTGGAAAAAACGATTGGTTTTGATAGGGGGCTCCCTGTGCGTTTTGTTATTTTTCGTAACTGTAGCTTTTGCATCGAATGAAAACCCGCAAAAGGGGATTGCTCAACGAGTATCCGATCTAGAAGTGTTTTTTGCCGATCTCAAATCAAAGTTTACAAGTCAGCAACATGACATTGTATCCTTGAATCAAAAAGTCGAAGGTCAAACAACGGTGGTGGCCGAATTTAAACGGCAGTTAACCGAACAGCAGGGTTTGTTTGCTGATTTGAAGACCCAACTCAATGAACTGCAAATAAAAGTGGACCAATTGGTACAGAATCCGAATCCATCTGCAAACAAGCATCGCGTTTCGGGTATAATGGTGGATGCTAATGGTAAATCCTTCTTTTCTGGGCTTGAATTGGTCAGCCTAAGTGGAATGCATTATCATTTGATGGAAAATGGTATCGATAATGGGACTTTTGCCTTTTACGATATACCGGACGGCACTTATAACATCAGATTTTATTATGATTCCTATCCGATTGACTCGCTTAATCAAATAGTAGTTGCTGGATCAGATCTAAGTGGGCTTACAATAAAATTGGCTGTCCCTACATTTACCGTATCAGGACAGGCAAAACATTCGAATGGGAGCCCGATGAGCAACCAAATGGTTACCTTAAAAGCACAAGGGAACATTGGAGGATATTGGCCAACAACAAAAGGGGATGGCACATTTGTATTAAATGGGATTGCTCCGGGTACTTACACTTTGCAGATCGGTGACCCGAATGTCCCAGTTGCTACGGTGGAAGTCACTGTCTCCGACCATGATGTATTATCTGTAGTGGCTGTGGGCTAGTAGTCTCCAAACAGTAGCTGACAGCGAATCGTATAAAAATCAAGGCTTTAACCCACTAAACAAGTGGAAATCAATTTTGTACAAAGCTACAGTCTTAGTTTTCAATTAAACATAAGTTGCTAGAGTCTAACCAAATGCTAGGCTCTTTTTCTTTTCCATTCTTCCCAAGTGCTTCGTTTTAAACCTCAAGTGTTTTATTTATCAATCGTAGTGCTTTGAACAAACTTAACATTTTTCAATGCATGCTCTAACGCCATATTGATGACTTCATTTCGCGATCGGTTGCTTTTTTGGGCAAGCTGATCTAGTTGGTCCTGCATTTGTTTCTCAATTCTTATGGAGATCGTTACCGATTTATCTTCTTTGGGTGTAACGATAAATTCATCATTGCTCATATAAATCACCTCATAAGATTAGTATAGACATATGATGCGATATTAATATATATTACAAATTGTAATCATTAATGATTACAATATTTATTTTATATGATAATATGGATCTAACGTAAAGTATCGGTTAGGCTTGATATTGTTGTATATAGAGAGGTGTGGTCGAAATGACTTTTCCTTTGTGGTTTAACGAGACGATCCAAAAACGTTTAGAGGCCATATCTCTTCCAATGAAGCAAGATGATCTTATACATAGCGAAAATATTCGTTTTGACGAGGTGTTTCGGTCTTTTATGGCAGGTCTTGATGAGGAGATGAAAGCTCAATTTTTACTTTTAGAAGAATTGTGGGTTGGTTTGGAGGGCTTGGAGAAGGAATCGATTTATGTCCAAGGAATGAAGGATGGTGCGCAGTTGTTATTATCACTTCTACATACTGATGCCACATAACTATAGATGGCTTACACTTTCAAATTGTAAAGTTAACGAAAACCTTTATTACCTGTAATCGGTAGTAAAGGCTTTTTTTTGTGCTGGTATTGAGGTACAAAGTTGTTGCACCCGTTATAGGACAACTTTCCATCAACATACAATGTTCTAAGAACCGAGAGGGGGCGAGATCTCTTGAACTTTACAATTAGTGAAACATATGGTGAAAAACCAATATCGGAGTGGTTGATAGTTAAAGTAAAGGATTTCGTCAAAGAAAAATATGGCTTGAATGTCCAGATGACGATTAATCCTGAATCGATGATTAAATTTCTTGAGGCTGTAATTAAATGACTAATGCGTTATTGATGTTACAGGAGGGGCAGCCTTTGCAAGTATTGGATAAAATCAAATGTGCTATTTATGCGCGGGTGAGTACGGATCAACAAGGGGACTCCATAGATAACCAAGTGAGTCAATGCCAAGAGTATATTAGCCGCTTAGGGAATCTTTATGATGTGAGTGATATTGTTCTATATAAAGATGAAGCAGTATCAGGCTATTACACAAGTGTATTTGATCGTCTTGAAATGAAACAAGCTATACAAGATGCACGCAATCATCGTTTTAAATTACTTGTCTTTAAAGAGGTCAGTCGTGTTGGAAGGGACAAGCAAGAAAATCCGGCGATTATTGGCATGTTTGAGCAATATGGCGTACGGATCATTGCAATCAACGATAACTACGATTCGTTAAATAAAGATAATATTACATTTGATATTCTATCGGTACTTTCCGAGCAAGAAAGCAAGAAAATCTCTTCGCGTGTCAGCAGTGCACGTAAGCAGAAGGCTCGTCGCGGCCAGTGGGGGGGCGAACCGCCAGTCGGATACATGGTGAATAAAGAAACAAAGAAGTTGACTATACACCCCGAATGGAAAGATGTTCCCATTACGGTTTTTGATTTGTATGTAAATAGAGGATTAGGCACTTTCAAGGTAGCAGAATTTTTAAATCAAAAAGGGGTTAAAACAAAGAACGGAAATTTATGGAGTCGTGAAAGTGTAAATAAGTTGATTAGGAATCAAGCTTACATTGGGAATGTGGTATATGGTACCAGAAGGAATCAACTGCAGCGGGAATATGACGATTCGGGGAAAATGTCTAAAAAGAAAATTCAAATCCGCATCGATAAAACCGAATGGCAGGTCGTGGAGCAAGCCCATGAAG
>JAQBPR010000166.1 GCA_028287395.1 Bacilli bacterium | reverse complement strand
GCGAGCTCTGCGCCCCCACGCAAACCCACTTCGAAACAATGTGACGAAAACCATTTCACAAAAACCAAAATGTGCAATTTCAGTTTTTAATATAACCGTTTTGTTCGGAAAGTATCGCTGCCTGACCACAAGTGTCTACACTCCCATCCAGATTAAAAAAGGGAAATGCTATCTGATCAAAGACTTGAACATTGTTAGGAGCAGACAAATTTTTCAATTTGACCTGCCCCTTTTTGATCATATGATTCGTTATTATTTCCGCAATATTAACTGGGGTGGCTAGGAGAATTCCACCGGATTTCAGATAAAATCCTTAATCATAAATACTTAGAAATTTATGCTTTCAGCCCAAACAATTTATGATCCAATCAACATCAGATATAGCAGGCATGATTTCGAGAAATAATACTGGTATGTGCCATACAGATCCCCCAAATTCTAATTTAATTAGAGAATATTTCGAAATAAGACATCTGAATAATCATTCTAAATCCAATTAATTCTTGAATATAAGATTTTCCCTGATGCTCTTGATAATGCTGCTCCGCTTGATCCAATCGAATTTTCATTAGTTTACCAGCAACGAGCTGCAACCCTTTTGCTTCCAATCGCTTGATTATCTCCCCGATCAATGCTCTTTGCACACCATCCGGCTTAACCATGATAAAGGTTTGTTCCATAATTGCAGCCCCTTCACCAAACGAGATGAGGTGTAGTAAGCGCGACAAGCATTAAGTCTATAACTCTGCAGGTAATATGCCCATTCATTGTCATAACATGCGAGTATTTTAAGCTGATTTTGTAACACCATGAGCGATAACGCATCAATGATTGCTGATTTACTAGACCCAATAAAATCCAAAGAAACTAATGGTTCTTCCTTATAGCCAAAAAGCATTATATAAGGTATACCATAAAAATATATGGTTGTATTGCAAAAATTTAAAATCGATCCCCCCTTCTTAAAAGAAAAAAGTCTAGTCTGATTGTATTTGATGAATTATTCGAATATTAATATCTGCATAGTAAAATTTTACTTTACAAATACTTGACTGCCCTTGACTAAAAGCAGATTATTTGATACCAATATCGTAATAGCATCTTCAACATATTTTTTGCTTTCATCAGTAACCCTTGAAAAGCCCAAGGTATTAAGAACAGATTGTGGAATTGCATCTATTTGAATACCCATCGAATCACGAACTACTTTTATTATAGTTGTCTCTAATTCCTGTGGAGCAATTAGTTCAACTTTTTTATTTGTTAGTTGACTTCTATCCCTTATTAGGGTCTCAACCATATCACTTACCCAAAGAAAGTCACCTTTTTTTATTATGTTTCCTTTAAGAACCAAGTTACTAATGGATTCTTCATATTTAGCTTGGATTCTAGTCCCGATCCTTTTTATAGCCACGGCATCACATATCCTTTTCATCACTTCACTCTTATGAATAGGACTCTCGATTTTAACCACATCTAAGACCCAAGAACCAACCTTTGAAGTGGGAAGTAAGTGAAACTCTTGTCCTCCCAAGTAGATTTTTAGTTCTGCACATTCGTATTTCTGAATACTATCTTTGGGATTAGCAGGGGACTCAGTATTAATACGTTGGATTTCATTTTCCATTAAACCTGTTTTTTTTTGTTTATTTAGTGAATCGTTCATTCTACCATAAGTTTTTGCATTCTCAATCGCTTCAATGATCTTTTTAAGTTCACGTTCTGGATGTCTAAACCAATCTGTACTCCAGATTCTATGAATTCTCCAACCAAGTCCCTCCAGCACCGCCTGTCTTAATCGATCTCGATCTCTTGCTGAACGAGCACTATGATAAGTTGCACCGTCACACTCGATTCCCAATATAAATCTACCGGGTTGATCTGGATCCGCAACTGCCAAGTCTATAAAAAAACCAGCAGAGCCGATCTGCGGTTGAACTTCATATCCAGCTTCAGCCAAAGATTTATGTACTGCTTCTTCGAATGGTGAATCAAAATCTTTCCCTGTTTGTTTTGGTACATCCAAGATTCCACTGTCTGCGTATTTAAGAAATGTTTTTAAAGCTTTAACACCTATAGCATTACTTCTATTTAAATCAATATCATCCGATTTTAAGTTAGTAAACACTTCACAGCGAATTTTAGCACGAGAAATTAAGACATTAAGTCGACGTTCGCCACCTTCGTGATTGATAAGGCCAAAGCCCATTGCAAAATATCCTTCTGCCGTTTTACCATAACCAATACTAATAAAGATAACATCACGTTCATCTCCTTGTACATTTTCTAAGTTTTTAACAAAGAATGGTTCATGAGGATGCGCAGTAAAAAAAGATTCATAAGTTGGATTACTTCTTCTAAGCAATTCAATCTCGTCCATTATCGCCTGCATTTGTACAATGCTAAAGGCTGCTACACCCAAAGATAAGTTCGGATTGTTTTTAGCATGCTTAATGACAGCCAAAGCAACAGCTTTAGCTTCCTGTTTATTTGTTTTTGTACCACCGCGGTCATAACTTGTTTCTGGTAAGTAATGATAAATTAAGCCAGAGTCATTTTTGTCAGAATCAGGACTAGGGAAGATTACCAATTTATTATCATAAAACTCATGATTTGATACCGTGATTAGAGACTCATGACGGCTGCGATAGTGCCATCTTAGCATTCGCTGTGGTGCATTCTGTCCAACAAATAATCCTAAAATACTTTCCATGTCCCCAACAAAATCGTCTTCCTCATTTTCATCGTCTTTTGATATTGTGTCAAACATATTCGAAGGAGGCATTTGCTTACTATCACCTACAACAACTATCTGTTTACCTCGAATAATTGCACCAAATGCATCAACGGGTTTTACCTGACTAGCCTCATCAAATACAACCAAGTCGAATTCAATGCTTCCTGGGGGAATAAATGTAGCTATGGAGAGTGGACTCATCATAAAGACAGGTTTAATAGCTTGAATTGCATTACCCGTTTTAAGCATAAGTTGTCTGATGGGCAGATGCCTGCTTTTCTTCTCAAATTCACGACGTAAAATACCTAATTGTCCAGCTGCCTCGTGTTGTGGTAGCTTTTTCCAATGGGCTTCAGCTAATTTAAATCGATTCATATGTGTCATTTCTAAATCTAATTCACGAAATTTTTTAACGGCTTGTTCATGCCTGCTGCCATCAAACTGAGCTAATTCCTTTCTTTCATGGAATGCTCTCGTGACAATGACTTGATACCAATTCCATCGGTAACAATCAAATAAATGATCAGATGAGAACTCCCAATTTTCAGATAGTTGAGCATATGAACCTAGTTTTTCTTCAGAGCATACTGCGGATAATTGATTATAAGAAGCCAATTGTTGAATATCGGTAATATGAACTGACCAAATATTTAACAATTCTAGCAATGTTGAAAATTGTTGATGCTCAAGATTTTTCCTATTTTCAAAACGAATAGCACCATCAAATTCTAATAATTCCTCCGCTTTGCGAATGCTTAGGTTAAAATGTTGAACCTCATTGGTTAAATCGGTAATCATCTTACTAAGATCCTTAAGTTCATATAACCCTTGAATAAAACCAATACTCCAATCAGGAAAAGTGTGGTTAGCTATGTCATTATGTAGCTGTGAAGCCCATGTGAGTACTTTTGATATTTCAATCCAGTTTGAATCCAGCCCACTCCAATACGAATCAAATAACTCCTTCGCTAAACTTTCACGCTCCAGAATGTTTTTTTTAGAGTGCTGAGCCTCCATTATGGAGTCAATTACTTGAAGATAATCAATTTGTTTTCCTTTCGGTGAACTGTAAAGTGACTTTACTTGTTTTTTTGCTTTACGATAGTCACCTAATAAAATTCCCCACCATTTATCTTTATACGATACAATGGATTGCCTTGCCCCCAATAAATTTTGTTCCCATGCTGCTGGAATTAATAAATTATCATATTCAGTATGAATATTAGAATATTTGATTCCAAACTCCTTCAATTGTTCTAAACTACCTCTCATTGAAGTCCATTTTTCCGAGTTGAGTAGGACGTTCTTTAAATTTGGTGCCTCCATTACTCTATTAACTAATTTTATAAATATATCTGCTTCTTCATTATTATGAGGAAGAGGACATTCTGTATGTTTGGAGACAATAGCACACTGTTCAATAAAAGAAGAACATGCACTTATGGAATTCTTTAATACCTTTTTGATTTCATCAAGCTCATTCGGCATTATAATTTTTTTCTTACTTCCCCAGAATGTGTGTTTTGAAGGAAGACCCATTGTTTTAATAACACTTTGTAACTCTTCTATTAGAGCTCCTCCTTTTAAAAATTTATCTAATGTCCAATCTCCCATGAAATCAACGTTCACTTTTGGAAAAGTTAATTCTTTATATTTTATATCGTATCGTTTAATCTCACCCAAAGCCTTATATGGTGTAACACTAGAATTCCCAACCGGTGTGTTAACTGCATGACTATAATTATTCAAGCGATCGCGTAAATCATTGAGTATAGTTACATTACTATTTGGAGTATACACAGGTTTTCCAAGATCTAAAGTATTAGATAATTCATTTAATAAATTCTTTTTATTTGTCTTATGGCTATGCAATTCTAAACAAGCCACTCCAAGTCCAACTTCATCAAGTCTGCGTTTTACAACCTCGAGCGCAGCCATTTTTTCAGAAACAAATAGTACTTTTTTTCCATAGCCAATTGCCTCAGCGATTAAATTAGTTATAGTTTGTGATTTTCCAGTACCCGGTGGACCTTGAATAACCATGTTGCGGCCTTGATTTATATCCAAAATGGCCATTATTTGTGAACTGTCAGCATCTTTGATCAAGTTGCTATCTTCAAGCTTAATATATTGATCTATGTGATCATTCTCATTAAAACTTGAAGGTGATTCATTAAAACCATCTTCTAATAAAGCTGAAATAATAAGATGCTCTGAAGGTTTTGCATGTTCTGGCCAATTGTCTACATCTAAATCCCAATACATTAGAAATTTACCGAACGAAAAAAAACCAATTACAATAGACTCTGTATCTACAGTCCATCTCTTTTGACCTTCAATTGCTTCCTTCACTTGTGAAAAATAATCGTTGATATTCATCTCATCATCTTCAAACGTGGGAATCTTGATTCCGAAATCATTTTTCATTTTAGCAACTAATGAAATATTGAATCCAATGTCTTCTTCTGTGTAATTAACAGTAAATCGTTCTCTTGCATTTGTACGATCAAGTGAAACAGGTATTAGGAAAAGGGGGGCCTTTCTACTATCTTGGCTTTGATCTGATTCATACCAATTAAGCATTCCCACTGCCATATAAAGAATATTAACACCTTGTTCTTCAATGTACGTTTTAGCGGCTAAGTATGTAGCTAACAATCGACTTTGAAGCTGTTTTTCGCTATAATTTGTTTGGAGTTTTGAATCTGTATATGTTTCATTTACTATGTTGGACTTGTACTGGATTTCCGATAATTCCTCAACATCCAGGTCAATTTCAATAGATTCCTTCTTTTCAGAAACTTCAAGGAATGTCATTTTCTTTTTATTCGTAACCAAAATATGAAAAATATCAACAGGTCGTTCATCTACAATTTCAAGCCCTCTAGCTTTTAGTGTTCTATAGTTTATTAAAGGATTTCGAAGACCTAGATCAAGCAATTCTTGTCTTGCCATGTTTAGTTTTTTTGAAATACTGCTTTTTGTGCTCATAAAATTTCCTCCAAATTGAAAACCTTAATATTAGATTACAATATTCGATAAAAAACCCCAAAAACCTCTATAAAAATGAGAACCTCTTCAGATGTATTAATTTAAACTTGCTTGCAATGCTGACATTAGATCCAAGACTGATGTTATTTGAATAAACTTATGAAGACTACCAACCAAACTGTATGTTTCTGGCGTAAATATGGGGAACCATGAGGGAGCATATAGATAAAAGCCGTACGCCTGGGCAAAGTATTTGATCTCTGATCAAATGCTTTTTTCTTTTTATCCAATATGAATAGGCGGGTGTTCGGTAAATGAAGATGGCGTTTATATGTTTTGATCAAATGACAACTCTTGATTTAACAGGTTTTACAACAGCAATAACTTGGCTGGGGATATTAAAGGCTAAGGAGAATGTTTCTTGGGATTTTTGCGCCGCTAGTGAGGAAATTACAGATGACCGTGGGATGATCATAAAAATAAAGCATGTCTTACCCGACCCTTCCAAGTATGATTTAGTATTTATCCCCGGTGGTATGTAGGGTAGATGATAAATGGAAAATGAAATACTTCGTCATTTTTTAAGTACCCTTGTTTATAGAGGTGAAAAAGCGATTTTAGAAATTCCAATGAATTATGGAACAAAAATTCTAACGAATTCTGTTACAATTCTAATCATTATGGAATATCACATGGACCTGTGATATTCCATAATTGATTAGAAAAATGGAGCTGCAAACTCGCATAACTCCATTTTTGTTGTTCCATAATTCATTAGAAAAAAGTTTTTTTGGCTTTTCTATGGAGATGTATAATTATGCATAACTAGTACGTCATTTCTCTAGTAATGGTTTATTAGGAAAATAGTATAAAATAAGGATATTACGTATTGTTTTGGTTTTTGCTCGCAAGATAATGGAATGTGTTTCAGCCCGCTGATCTGGAAAGTGTAATAGAACCGCGCAATCCGGCATTATTCCCCTAATACAGAGGGACAAACATTACATGTTTCTCTTTCCATCCACTGCGTTAGCGTATTTACTTAAAAAGATTAAATCAGGACAGATTAAGCTCAAACTTATTTTTATTAGAGGTTAGTTCAACATGCTGTTCCCCCCATGCACACATTGAATCGAGAATTGGTCTAAGAGACCATCCATATTCTGTTAAAGAGTATACAACTTTCGGTGGTACCTGTTCGTAAATTTTTCTTTTCAAGACTCCATCCTGTTCAAGTTCGCGTAATTGTTGTGTAAGCATCTTCTGTGTAATGCTAGGCATCAGCCTTTTTAACTCACTTGTCCGTTTATCGCCTTTAATCAAATGGCACATGATGACAACTTTCCACTTGCCGCCAATAACATCAAGTGTAGCTTCGACAGGAATATTATATCCCATTATTGCCTCTCCTTTACGATGTAGGGTACTTTTAAGTGCCTATATACCTTAAAAGTGCGTACTTACATTAAACATCTTTATGGTTATATAATAACACTCATGAATCGAAAGTAAAGCTTACTTTCGTTCAAACTAAATTTATATCAGGAGGATAACATGAGTAAATCATTTGCAAAATCATCGTCTCAACATAAAGTGACGCAAAAATCAGGTACATGGGCACTTCTTGCTCTTGCTATTAGCGCATTCGGTATCGGTACAACTGAGTTTGTTCCAGTAGGTCTGCTTGCATCCATCGCCGATGACTTAAAAATCGGCATCACTCTAGCTGGCCTTCTTATTTCAGGTTATGCGATCGGGGTCGCAGTCGGAGCGCCCATCCTCACCGCACTCACCAGTCGAATGAGCCGTAAATCCTTGCTCATGTCGCTAATGGTTGTCTTTATTATCGGTAACGCTGTCGCTGCACTCTCGCCTTCATTTGAACTACTGCTTATTGCACGTTTTATCACAGCATTTTCGCATGGTGTCTTTTTCTCCATTGGAGCCACCATTGCTGTTCAGTTAGTATCTCCAGAAAAAAAGGCCAGTGCCATCGCACTCATGTTCACTGGTCTTACCATTGCTATTGTTACTGGTGTACCTTTGGGGACATTTATCGGGCAAGCATTCGGCTGGAGAGCGACTTTTTGGGGTGTTGCCTTGCTGGGTGTTATTGCGATCATTTCCAGCGCCGCACTTATTCCTAAAAATCTGAAACAATCTCCTCCCGCCAAATTCTCGGATATGCTCCGACTGCTCACAAATGGCCGCTTGCTTCTGGGCTTTCTTATCACTGCATTCGGTTATGGAGGGACGTTTGTTGCTTTCACTTATTTAACTCCACTCCTGCACGATGTGACTGGACTAAGCCTAGGCGTGATTAACATTATCTTGATCGCTTATGGTATTGCTGTGGCATTTGGCAACTCTGTTGGTGGAAAATTGGCTAACAAAAACCCCATACATGCACTATTTTGGATGTTTATTATTCAAGCGGCCGTTCTAATTCTTTTGACGTTCCTTGTTCCATTTAAAGTTGCTGGTGTGATTGGTGTAATATTGATGGGCCTTCTTGGCTTCATGAATGTGCCTGGTCTTCAGTTATATGTCGTCCAACTCGCTGAAAAGTACGTGCCTTCGGCGGTCGACGTTGCTTCAGCAATCAATATTGCGGCATTCAACATCGGTATTGCTGTTGGCTCGATAGTTGGCGGTGTTGTTATCGATTCCATGGGACTTGTGCATACGCCATGGATCGGTGCTTTGATGGTTGTCATCGCGATCATACTCACTGGCATTTCTGCCAAGCTTGAACGGAAATAATGTAAGAGGAATTCACATGTTTGAGCATCATCAAACCTATCAA
>JAQBPR010000144.1 GCA_028287395.1 Bacilli bacterium | reverse complement strand
GCCGAACCCCGTCGTCGGGAGATTATGTCTCTCATTCAGAGCAAGGAGCTGACAACAAACGAAATATCTTCGCATTTTGAGATTTCTACTCCCGCTATTTCTCAGCATCTGCAGGTGCTTGCTAATTCGGGTCTCGTTCAAGTGCGCAAGGTGGGAAACAAACGGTTTTATCAAATGAGAAAGGAAGGTTTATCCGAGCTGCGTCAATATATCGACAGCTTTTGGGACGATCGTTTATTACTGCTAAAAGAAGCCGCAGAGGAAGAAGAGAGGAGAAATTATGATAAACAGCAACCCAAATGACGTGCAAAAAGAAATATTCATTCAATGCAAGCCTGAGACTTTGTTTAGCTTTTTTACGGATCCCGGCAAGATGAAGCAATGGATGGGGAACAATATCCTGCTGGAACCAACTGTAGGGGGCCACTATCGCATTGACATTAATGGCCACGATGTAGCCCTTGGCGAATACTTGGAGGTAGATCCTTTCAAGAGGATAGTCATGACCTTTGGCTGGGAGAAATCCAAGCTTGTACCCCCAGGCGCAAGTAAGCTTATTATTGAATTGCTTCCTGAGCAAGAAGGAACCAAGCTGATTCTTATTCATGCCGATCTTCCTGAAGAAGAAAGAGTTCAGCATGCAGAAGGCTGGCAGCATTACATGCAGCGTTTGCTGCTTGCAGCTGAGGGCAAAGATCCCGGCGTAGACCCTTGGTCTGAATAAATGTAATTTATTTCATATTTAAAAGAGCTGTCCCTTAAGTAGATTAAATTATCTACTTTTGGACAGCTCTTTAATTATTCAGTTATCCGCAAAGCTAAATTAACGAAGCGAATCAACGGAAGCCCGCGCACACTGTTCGCCTTCTTCCATGCTAAAAATTTGATTGAAAATTGCAAAAATAGGGTAAATAAAAGAAATGAAACATATTTTCTTCAAATACGTCTTATGTAGTACATAGGTAGTCATCAGGCTGCATTATTTTAATAAAGATGTCAGGAAATAAAGATTGATGTATCAAATGGTATACAGAGTCATCGTTCAATAATTGAAGATTTCACGCCTGATTATAGCGGAGAAGTGGTATTTGTAAACAATCATGAAGGACGTTTTACACCTTTTCACTCCAAAGGGACACCAGGTGGCAACCTATGGTGGATTCGAGATGATACGTTAACGAAAAACGATAGCAATTAAGCGTCCCGATAATTAAATAAAAAGCACGATAATTCAGTTCATTTTCTAATTATTGTAAATTTAATGCGATATATAGTTATTTAATTTGCACAATATAACAAAATTATTGTTGTGAATGAGAGATTAATGTTATAAAATAGTGCTAAATACATATTTAACGTTCAAAAGAAAATTTTAACTTATTTGTTGGGGATGAGGGGTAAAAAAATATTTTCTTTTTCTGCTGCTTTTTATTAACGTCATTCTACGAGAGTGGCGCCATCATCTATTAAATAGACTTCTTCCTCGTTATGATAATAGGATTTGATCTTTCTATCCGTAAGTTTATCCCATAAAAAGTCACAAATATTTTTCAACCTTCGTCTTTTCGATCTCGACACGAACCGTCCTCCGGATATGCGCATGATGGGTAATGACGATGTAGGCAACTTTTTTATCTGCTAATTCAACAAAAAAAGGATCATAGGTGCTCCATCGGTTCATTGTTTTTTCTTTCATCTTCATGCGTCTCCGATTTTTTGCATAAGAGACTCAAATGACTTTTTAATAACGGCGGGATCGGGCAGTTGTATTTGTTTGAAATCAGCCCAAATAGCAGCAATAAATGTTTGGTTAAATTGTCTCTTGTCCATTCCACACACTCCCTATAGCTTCCAAAAACATACTCCTATCATAAAGTGAATTGATCCTCACATCAGCGTATTTTTAGTTCAGGGGAGGAAGGATTATAGTTCATCGTGTGGCAACAATTATTGCAGGGGGTTGCAGTCCTTATAAAATGCAAAAAGAGAACGCATTCTAGGGAGGAACACCTAAAATACAATCTCTTTACACAACTCTTTGTGTTTGTTACAGTTTTCCGCAAAATACCTTCTAAGACTAGTTGAATTTAAGCTTTTTCCATTAGTCGAGAGTATTTTTTAAAGACCGACTAAAACTCCACTTTCTGTTATGGTAAAATATTGTGTGGAGGGGTTAATTCCAGATAAACATCTCGAATTGCTTGCCTGCTTTATTTAATTCCGGGTTGCTAAAAACATTCGAAATAGCGTGCTGTTCTTTTGAAGACAGAACTAAGCCATCGCTAAAGCTAAGCTCTGTTAAAGCGCTTTCAATAATATTCGCATCGCTTTTTTTAAATTTCTTTATAACAGCGTGTAAAGCTGGGGACCACGTAACTGCAACCTGCATATTCTCACCCCCTATCAAGAAAATATAAGTATATACGAATTGTATTACATAATAGATTCAAAAAGAAAGAGGGTGCAGGATGAAATACAAAATATTTATACGATTATTACTTGGTATATTCATTTTAATTCAATTATGGACTCTTTATCTCACATTTAATTACCCTGTCGGAGGAATTTCCGTTTCGAAAAATAAAGAATGGACTGTCGTAGAAATTGATAGAAGTAGTATGACCTCACAACTGGGTTTGAAAGTTGGGGATATCATTATTGAAATTAACGGCATAAAGGCGAGTGAATATCCATCTGTAATAAAATGGGGATCTGTCGCTCAGGCTAAGAAAATTTTAATTTCTCGTGATGGGAAAATAATCAAAATATCGACGAATGGAATATCACCTATTTCTTTACTTGACGTTTATTCTTTACTTGGCGAGTTAATAAGCCTGTTGTTCGCCTTTTTTCTCTATAAGAAAATGCCCCGTTCCCAATCCATTCGCCACTTGTCGGCGGTTTTTATTAATATAGGAATCATCTTTATGAGTCTAATGGCTTCTATTAGAGGAGATGTATTGGGAAAAATTCTTATAACAACATATGTGGCTTTGTTACCTATCACTTTTTTACATTTTTTAATTGTCTTTTTGAATGAAAAAGGGAATATTCAACTGCGAACTAAATTTCTTAAATATTTGTATGCAATAGTCTTGTTTGCTTTTATAATAATGCTGGCGTATTTTCTGGGACCGCCAATTTCGAACTATGTTTATGACTATTCGAACTATGTAATTATTTTAATTTTTATATTCGGCTTATTGCTGAACTTTCTATTGTTGTCCTATGTTTCCATCAAATATCGAAAAGACAATATGTATATCTCTACAATAATAAAAATGGTCTGGCTCTCTCTGTTTATTTCGTTTGCGCCTATTACTTGTTTATCCTTTATTCCCGAAATTTTGTACAGATATGATTGGGTAAATTCTTTATATACTAGCTGGTTTGTTTTGTTTTTCCCCATATCGTTTGCTTACCTTATTGCAACTAATAAATTATATGATATTGATATGATTGTAAGGAGAATTCTGTTT
The DNA here is from genome assembly GCA_028287395.1 of Bacilli bacterium. Classification (GTDB taxonomy): domain Bacteria; phylum Bacillota; class Bacilli; order Paenibacillales; family NBRC-103111; genus Paenibacillus_AC. The sequence goes on along the minus strand of JAQBPR010000144.1, from coordinate 33,822 downwards.
ACGGGTGGTATCTCGATAATACCGAGCGGGATTTTCATGGGAATCAACCGAATATTATTCCCCAATGATGCTACATTTCCCCGTTTGTTGGTTGCTTTGATTTTGTTTGTTGTTATTTTGACCTTTGTTTTATATTCCCTTGAATATTTCACAACCCGCTTGGAACCTATTATGTTTCCGCGAAAATATCAATTGCAGAAAGCTTTAAAAAAAATATCCAAAAACCTTGGCTCTATTTCAAGCTTTAGGGAACTGAAAAATATTTTCTTAGTCGATATTGTCAACACGTTGCAGGTATTTGGCGGCGCCATTGTTTTTAAATACAACGATACCGTTGAAATCATCAGTGAAGGAGAGATTGAGGAGTCCGAGGTAGAGGAATTCATCGGATTGGAAGAGTTGGAACACCCGCTCTTGTCTTTATTCGAAATTAATCGTCATGAAGAATTTACAAGCTATTTGATTATGACGCAGAAAAAAACGAAAACGCTATTGGGCTCGGAAGAAACGCAATGGCTCAATTTGATCATTACTTATTTGGCTGTAAGTTTGGAAAATGTGCATTTGATTCGTAAATTGACGATGAAGCTGGAGCGATTGGCTTCTTATATCCCGAATGAAGAGGCTGCCAATGATTTTAATTGGTTTCGCAAGCTAATGTTCGAACTGCAGGAGAAGGAACGGGTGCGTATTGCGACGGACCTGCATGACACAACGATGCAAGACCTTTTCTTCCTTAAAGAAAGGCTGCATTCTCTGTTGGAGAAATATGCATTTAGCCCAGACGATCTGGATCAAATGAATAGTATTATTGGTTATATTGATGTCATCAATGCCAATTTACGCCAAAGCTGTTTTGAGCTGCATCCGCATTTACTGAAAGAAATCGGGTTGGTGCAAACGATCGAACAATTGGTTGATTTTGAAATGGCCATTAGTTCATTTGAAATCGAATTTCACGCAACGAGAGCGTATCTGATCGAACAAAGGGATTTGGATATCAAGCGTCATATTTTCCGTATGGTTCAAGAGTTGATCAATAACGCCAAGAAGCACTCCCAAGCATCGCGAATCAAAATCAACCTCACTGCGGCGAATAATAGCATTTGTCTTGACTATGAGGATGATGGAGTCGGTTTTGAGGAAAGTCAACCGGCGATCAGTGAAATAGGTGCATCTGGAGTCGGGATGAATCAAATGAAAAGCCGCATTTTATCTTTAAACGGTCATTTTGAGTTAGAAACAAGTAAAGGAAAAGGCATGAAACTTATGGCGACATTCCCAATGAGAGAAGGACAAACGGTATGAAACAAGTTGTAAAAGCCCTTGTTGTAGACGACCACCCCTTAATGGCGGAGGCAACGAAGCTGCTTCTGGAACAAATCGAGGGAATCGAAGTGATTGGGATTGCTGTGGACGGCCGGATGTGTATGGAGTTAGTAGAGTCTCATCTTCCAGAGCTAATTTTCCTTGATTATCAGCTTCCGGATCAAACCGGGACTGAAATTGCAGCTCAAATCAAAATAAAATATCCGCAAATCCATATTGTTATTTTCACAGGAGTCGATGTATCCGCTTTGATTAACAAATTCATCGAACTCCAGGTTAGCGGTGTGATTTCTAAAGGGACAAGACATGCGATAATCAAAAATATTATCGGGTGTATTTTAGACAATCATATGGTGTTCCCGCGTTCTTCTTTCAACAAATTAAAGCTTTATCCTAAGCTATTCCCGGAAAATGCAGAACTAACTAAAGAAGAAATAACCATTATGAACCTGATTGTGAAGGGGGCTACGCTTGATCAAATTGCGGTACAAATCCATACTAGCAAGCGTTCCATAGACAACTACCAGCGGAAAATTTATGAGAAATTCGGTGTTAAAACAAGAGTAGAAGCGATTGGGAAATTTCTTCAAAGCGAATATTATCAGGATGCAGCTGGGGGGAAATAGGAAATAATGTTTTTGCTTGACTTTCGCTATAGGCAATATTAAAATCAATACTAGTTTATTCTATAGTTCTGTGATTCGTTGAAGGGATAAAGTAATTCGCAATTACAACTGCAGAGAAGGAAGCCATAGGCTGTAAGCTTCCGTTGTGGATCGAATGAAAAGACCTCCTGGAGAACAAGCGGTGAACCATTTCGATGCGTATGTGATCGAATATGCTAACTGTCTTGCGTAGGCGGGCGTTAACCGTAGAGTGCGGAAATTTTGTTGTGCCTGCGGATGTCTTTGGACTAGCGTTGGGTTAAGCAATTCCGAATTTGGGTGGTACCACGGGTGATTGGGTTTTCAATCTCTCGTCCCTGGCAATAAAGTCAGGGGCGGGAGATTTTTTAATTTGGCGTAAAGGGTGAATAAGAATGAGCTTTCAAAAACCGCGAGGCACGCAGGATATATTACCGGGCATGGTCGAGAAATGGCAGTATATTGAGGCCAAGGCGCGCGATATATGCCGCCGTTACAATTATAAAGAAATTCGTACGCCGATATTTGAACATACGGAGCTTTATCGACGTGGAGTGGGTGAAACCACAGACATCGTTGAAAAGGAAATGTACACTTTTATGGATAAAGGAGATCGCAGTCTTTCCTTGCGTCCTGAAGGAACAGCAGGGGTAGTGCGTTCTTATGTGGAAAATAAGCTGTACGGCGAAACTGAAATCAGCAAACTGTATTATATCGGACCGATGTTTCGCTATGAACGGCCGATGGCTGGTCGATATCGTCAGCTGCATCAATTTGGGATTGAAGCATTTGGTGCGGTAGATCCGAGTATAGATGCGGAAGTCATCGCATTGGGCTATAGCTTTTATGCGGAGGTAGGGATTAAGAATGTAAGGGTTGAAATCAATTCTGTCGGTAACCCTGCTTGCCGCGAGGTGTATAAAGAGCAGTTGGTGAAATTCTTTAATCCGATCAAGGATCAGCTATGTGCAGATTGCCAGTCTCGTTTGGGACGAAATCCAATGCGAATTCTCGATTGCAAAACAGATCAGCATCTTTTTGCCGGAGCGCCGACGATTTTGGAATATCTGGATGAGGAATGCAGCACGCACTTTGCAGCGTTAAAGGGCTATTTGACCGAGATGAACATCCCTTTTACAGTAAATCCGAGCTTGGTGCGCGGGCTGGATTATTATACTCACACCGCTTTTGAATATAAAGCGGAAGGCATTGGCGCTATTGATACGATTGGCGGCGGGGGACGTTATAATGGTCTTGTCGGTGAAATCGGCGGAAACGATCAACCGGGTGTGGGATTGGGTCTCGGTTTGGAAAGAACGCTGTTGATTTTACAAGCGCAGGGTGTTGAAATTCCGGTTGCGGAGCCACTTGATATCTATCTAGTCGCGTTAGGTGAGGAAGCGGAGAAAACCGCAGTGAAGCTGCTGTTCCAGCTTCGTCAGTCAGGCTTGCTGGCGGAAAAAGATTATGTTGGCCGCAAGATGAAAGCGCAGCTGAAGTCAGCGGATCGTTTGCACGCTCGTTATGTGGCGATTTTGGGTGAAGATGAACTAAATAAAGGCGAAATCATCGTGAAAACCATGGAGAACGGCCAGCAAATGACGGTTTCGCTTGAATGTTTTGTTACAAAAATGAAGGAGGAAATAGCACATGTCCATGCTTAAAACACATCATTGTGGTCAAATTAGTAAATCGCAAGTCGGAGAAACAGTTATATTAAACGGTTGGGTGCAAAGAAGACGCGATTTGGGAGGCGTTTTGTTTATTGATTTGCGTGATCGCAGCGGTATCGTCCAAATCGTGTTCAATCCGGATTTCTCCGGTGAGGCGTTGGAAATCGCCGACAAGGCACGAAATGAATTTGTACTGGCAGTCAAAGGGAAAGTGGTAGAACGTGATGCAGCGACGAAAAATACCAATTTGTCGACAGGCGAATTGGAAATTCAAGTGACGCAGCTGGAAATTTTGAATCCTGCGAAAAACCCGCCGTTCTTTATTGAAGATGGCATCGAGATTGATGAATCGTTACGTTTAAAATATCGCTATCTTGACTTGCGTCGTCCTGAAATGCAAAAGACGCTGTTTTTACGTTCCAAAGCAGCGAAAATTTTCCGCGATTTTTTGGATTCCCAAGACTTTATCGAAGTGGAAACACCGATTTTAACGAAGAGTACACCGGAAGGCGCGCGTGACTATTTGGTGCCGAGCCGTGTGCATCCGGGTGAGTTTTTCGCATTGCCGCAGTCTCCGCAAATTTTTAAACAATTGCTCATGGTTGGCGGCTTGGAACGTTATTATCAAATCGCCCGCTGCTTCCGCGATGAGGATCTGCGCTCAGACAGACAGCCGGAATTCACCCAGGTGGACATTGAAACATCATTCATGTCCGAAGAACAACTGCAAACGATGATGGAGGAACTGGTAGCTCGCCTAATTCGTGAAACAACAGGCACAGAGATTACCTTGCCGTTCCAACGTTTAACTTATGCTGATGCAATGGGTAAATATGGTTCGGACAAGCCTGACTTACGCTTTGGATTAGAGCTTGAGGATGTATCTGACATTGTCGCTGACAGCGGAGTGAAGGTGTTTGCTTCTGTGGTTGCCGGTGGCGGTCAAGTCAAAGCTTTGAATGCGAAAGGCTGTGCAGTTTGGAGCCGTAAGGATATTGACGATTTGGGTACGTTTGCCGCTCGATACGGGGCTAAAGGGCTTGCGTGGGTTCAAATGAAGGATGGTGAAATGAAAGGGCCGATCGTTAAGTTTTTCAGCGAGCAGGAAATAGAAGCGTTAAAAAATCGTTTAGGCGCTGAAGAAGGCGATTTGCTGTTATTTTCCGCGGATAAGAAAAAAATTGTTGCCGACGTCCTCGGTAATTTGCGTTTGAAAATTGGACGTGATCTCGGTCTGATTGATGAAAAGCAATTTAAATTTGCCTGGGTTGTGGATTTCCCATTGCTTGGCTACGATGAAGAAGCCAAACGTTATGTAGCAGAGCACCATCCGTTCACTAGACCGAAAGAGGAAGACGTGCATTATTTTGACACCGATCCGGGCAAAATACGTGCGCAGGCTTATGATCTTGTCCTTAATGGTTATGAAGTTGGCGGCGGTTCGATGCGAATTTACAAGCGCGATGTGCAGGAGAAAATGTTTACTGCGCTTGGTTTCAGCAAAGAAGAAGCCATTGATAAATTCGGCTTTTTGTTAGAAGCATTTGAATATGGTACTCCTCCGCATGGTGGAATTGCCTTTGGCTTTGACCGATTGGTTATGCTCATTGCAGGTCGGACTAATTTGCGTGAAACCATTGCTTTCCCGAAAACAGCCAGCGCTACTTGCCTATTAACCGACGCGCCAGGCCCGGTGGATGAAAGTCAGTTGGAATTATTAGGAATCCGTTTGGCTCCGAAGGAACCGCCTGCGAAGGCATAGGGAAGCTAGCGGGAAGTAAGCAGAAAGCAAGCATAAGAAATACTTGTCTGTGGGAAGTAAGTTGGATGGAGGTGTCAATCCAGTATGGTTCATCAATTTTCCAGAACAGAATTGGCCATCGGTCCGGAAGGGCTGGATGTATTGAAGAACAGTACGGTTGCAGTGCTGGGCATTGGCGGTGTGGGTTCATTTGCCGCCGAAGCGCTTGCTCGGAGCGGTGTCGGCCGTATCGTGATGATCGATAAGGATGTCGTAGATATAACGAATATCAATCGTCAGCTGCATGCTCTATTATCGACAGTGGGGCAGCCTAAAGCGGAGCTAATGAAGGAGCGAATCGCCTTAATTAATCCGGAGTGTGAGGCGATTGCGCTTCGGATGTTTTATACGGAAGAAACATATGAACAAATATTTGCCTACCCCCTTGATTATGTCATTGATGCTTCGGATACGATTATTTATAAGGTTCACCTGATCAAAGAATGCATTGCGCGTAAAATCCCGATGATTTCTTGTATGGGCGCAGCCAATAAAATGGATCCAACCCAATTTAAAATCGCCGATATTTCCAAAACCTCGATGGATCCTATGGCACGAGTAATCCGCCAAAAGCTCCGTCAGGCAGGAATCAAAAAAGGGGTTAAAGTGGTGTTTTCTACGGAAAAACCTGGTGTTCCACGAGAAGAAGTGACCCAGCAAATTGTTTCCGAAAACGCACCAAACATTCGCAAAGCGCAGCAGCCACCCGCCAGTAATTCTTTTGTTCCGCCGGTTGCCGGATTTATTATGGTAAGCGCTGCAGTACGGGATTTGTTGGACAAGGCGAATGCGAAGGAATAAGGATAGCACTACAGATTAAGGCCAATCATCTTCATGATTGGCTTTTTTTTGTCACCTTTATTATAATCTAACACCTTCAACTGCTAACATATACATCTTCAATGATTGAGCCTCCTGAATGATCCATTCCCGATATTCCTTTTCGGCCGTCACATATTCTATTTCAGTGATAAACTCGTCTCTTTCCATTTGAAATCCTCTGCTTGAAGCAGTATCCGCCCATATTCCAATACGAGCTTGGAAATCAGGTTCTGTTCGCTTGGTTAACTCATGTTGGGGGGTTACAGTGATTTCTGCAATACCCGCTTTTTGAAACATATCCGAAAGGTGGTCGGCAATCGCATTATCCATACCTGCATCGGAACGCCATTTTAGATATGCAGAATAGAAAGAAAGCATACTTAAGGGTGGCTGAGGTTCCCATGATATCTTCTCATGATTATAATCAGCAATCAAAATACGCCCGCCAATTTTAGCGGCAGATTTCATCCTTTTCAATGCGTTCAACGGATCAGACAGCCAGATTAAAACGCGTGCGGAGGTAACAATGTCAAATTGTTCATCATAGGTAAGATTATAGATATCGCCTGTTTCAAAAGTTAAACCTTGCGTTCCGGCATGCGTTTGACGGGCTATTTCGATTAGGTTTGGGTTACTATCAACTCCAACAACATGCCCATTAGGACCTACTGCTTCTGCGATTCCGCGCGTAATTGCTCCTGTTCCACAACCAATATCAAGAACTGTCATACCTTTAGTGAGTATCTCTGCAAGCCTTTGATGAGAGGATGTTAACGTTCGGGAATCTAATACGTTTGTTAATTTTCCGGATAATTCGGCCCTAATATGTGCAGTATTTGTTTCCATATAGTTCTCCCTCATAATTACTCACTAATTTGCTGCCATTGAATAATTGAACTCATCTTATCAATTATGATTATATTGGTCTAATATATAATTCAACTCAAGTTTATAGAAATAAACTATAAGAGATTCATGCAAGCTAAAACTTTATTTTCCGTGCACCATTATTTAGAAATAGGATGAGTACGTTGGTTTTTGGTGCGATCTATGATACGATTTTTACAAATACATCAAAACCGGAGTGAGCGAGATTATGGATTTATTTACTTATCAATCGTCACAGGAGGTCGGATCGAAGCTGCTTGCGGATCGGATGCGTCCGCTGCAATTGGATGATTATTTCGGTCAAGAGCATATTGTCGGGCCCGGGAAGCTGCTTCGTCGCGCGATTGAGGCGGATCAAGTGTCCTCTATTCTACTCTACGGACCACCCGGAACAGGAAAAACATCGCTTGCGCATATCATATCTAATCGTACCCAAGGGGAATTTATAAAATTAAACGCAGTAGATGCCACAGTGAAAGATGTAAGAGAAGTGATTGAGCATGCGAAACAAAATAAGGCGTTATATGGTCGGAAAACCATTTTATTTTTAGATGAGGTACATCGTTTCAATACAGCTAGACAGGATGCTTTGCTGCCTGCGGTGGAACAGGGAATTATTATTTTTATTGGAGCGACGACAGAAAATCCGTTTCATCATGTGAATGGAGCATTGCTTTCGCGCTCGACGCTATTTGAGCTGACCTCGCTTTCGTACGAGCATTCGCTGCAAGCGATGCAGCGCGCTCTTGAAGATCGCGAGCGCGGCCTAGGCGGCCTACAGCTCGCAGCAGACCCAGACGCGCTGCTGCACATCGCCCGCATGGCGAACGGCGACATTCGCCGTTCGCTCAATGCGTTGGAGCTCGCCGCGCTCACAACGCCACCCCTGCCGGACGGCACGATCCACCTCACGCTCGAAGTCGCGGAGGAATCCATTCGCCGTCCCATTGTGAAGGCGGACGAGTCCACGCAGTACGATGTCCTCTCCGCCTTTCACAAAAGCGTACGCGGCTCCAGCGACGCCGCGCTCTTTTGGTTCCTCTATGCCGTCGAAAAGCTCGGCATGGACCCAATGACCTTCTTGCGACGACTCATTGTCGCAAGCAGCGAAGACATCGGCCTGGCGAGTCCGCAAGCGATGATACAGGCCGTAACGGCAATGGACGCCTACCACAAAATCGGCTGGCCGGAGTCCAAATACGTGATTGCCCAGGCAATACTGTTTGCCGTGGAAAGCCCTAAATCCAACGCAATCCCAATCGCAATCGATAGCGCCATGAGAGCCATGGATCGAGTGAGATCTGCCGAGGTACCGATGCATCTGCGCGATACGCATTACAGCGGCGCGGAAAAGCTCGGTCACAAAGGCTATAAGTATCCGCATGATTATCCGAATCATTATGTCGAGCAAGATTATTTGCCTGCTGGTATTCAAGGAGAAGTGTTTTTTGTCCCTTCGGATCAAGGGATGGAAGAGAAAATGAAACAAAACCAAACCATTCGTAAAAAACCAAGTAACCTAAGTAATCGAGGTGAATAGATGAATGAGACTGATCTGCCGTTAAAGGATAAAAAGCTAATCCGTGTATTTGATCGTCAGGCTGAAAGATATGAGAAACAGCGAAAAAAGCTGCAATTTTCAGGCCTTCGGAGGAAACTTTTGCAAAATGCAGCGTGTCATATTTTAGAGGTATCCGTTGGTGCTGGAGCCAATTTCCCCTTTTACGCCAAGTCAGTTCAAGTAACCGCAGTCGACATCAGCCCCAAAATGATTGGGAAAGCCGAAATAGCCGCGCGGGAATATGAAATTCAAACAGACTTTATTGTATCGAATCTAGAAGATCTGCATTTTGCGGAATACTCCTTTGATACGATTATTTCCACTTTATCCTTCTGCGGTTACGATAATCCCATTCAAATTCTGCAACGATTTCGTCATTGGTGCAAACCAGAAGGGGAAATCCTCTTCTTTGAACATGGCAAGAGTTCATTCCTGCCTATTGCGTGGTTGCAAAATACGTTGGACGGCTTATCGGTAAAAGCCATTGGCTGTCATGCAAATAGAGACATTTTACAGATGATTAAAACTGCGGGAATTCGCATACAAAGACAAGAATCCATGATGCTCGGTACGGTGCATTTGATCTGGGCAAAGCCGTAATTTATTTTTATAATTCATTTTCGCAAGGGATTTTATGGGATTTGTCGAAAATAGTAAGTATCAGAGATCGGAGGAGAAATGGTATGAATTCAGGGACATTTGAAATAGGCGCACTTTTGGTTCAACTGCTGTACATAGGATTTATTGGTTTTATTATTTATTGTCTTGTGCTTTTTGTGAAGCTTGCCCGGAGGGGGATTAAAGCGCTTGATATTTACATTAACGAAAAGAACAGTTAGAACGAGATGTCGGAGGGTTTAAGAGGAGAAAGGAGATGGGCATGAAATGACAATTTACATGGCATTGTTACGTGGAATAAATGTAAATGGACAGAAAATGATTAAAATGGAACATTTAAAAAACATTTTTGAATCCCTTCCATTTCAAAATGTAAAAACATATATTCAAACGGGCAATGTAATCTTTGAAGCAGCGGATGATGACCTTCTTTCTACACTAATCGAAAGTAAACTTAAAGACGTTCTGGGTTATCAAGTTCCTGTGATCGTAAGAACTTTGGATGAACTCGAGGGTATCATAAGACAAACCCCGTTTCCTTTAAATGAGATTTCAGAAAACGAAAAATTGTATGTTTCATTCTTATCTAAGGGACCAACTGCCGAAGCAATAGAAAAATTATTGTCCTATAAAAACGACATAGACGATTTTCGTGTTCTGAACCGTGAAGTTTATATTTTATGTCGTAAAGGATATGGCAATACGCTTTATAGCAACACCTTTCTTGAAAAGAAGCTCGGCGTTACGTCTACTAGTCGTAATTGGGAAACGATCAATAAGATTATTACTATTGGTAAAGATCTGAAAAATGCTCATTAAGTTTTAAATTAGAATTTTTTATGCCCATATAAATAAAAATCCCCTCTGCATTTTATTTTGCAAAGGGGATTTTATTGATTTAATGACTATAGCCCTGGAAACCGCTTGTCGAAGTGGGTTGGAACTGCGCGTTTTGTGCGTTCTGATTTAACATGCTGTTTTGATTTTGCATACTATTTTGGTTTTGGAATGTGGATGGATTGAAACCTTGTTGAGTTTGAAAGTTAGACGTAGCTTGATTCGATACTGCCAAACGGACAACATGTTCTAATTGAGCGCACAGCTGTGCGGCTTGATTCATTTTTTGGATAGCAATTTGATGGCCGTGAAGAGAATTTTGCAGTGTTTGAATGGATTGTCTTTCTCTTTGTGCGATTTCCTCGATACGGGTAATGTTTTGTTGTTCTTGTTGAATCATTTGTTGGTACACTTGATTGGATTGCTCGGTTTGCTGAATGAGCTGTTGAAGCACTTGCTGGCATTGGTTGATTTGCTGGCTGATGTTTTGCGCGTTGTTCATGAGTTAACTCCTTTTCATGGGTCTAATGTTTTTCCATTATTCATTATCCCTTAACCTATGAAAAGTAAACGTCAGCAGCGAAAAAACTTAAATTTTCTTTGTTATCTGATCAATAATGCCACCGCCCAAGCAAACCTCACTCTCGTAAAAAACAACAGATTGCCCAGGTGTAATTGCCTTTTGCGGTTGTTCAAACAGCACTACAGCAGAGCCATCATCTTCTAACGTAACGCGAACGGCCTGATCAGGCTGACGATAGCGAAACTTAGCCATACAAGAAAATGTTCCACTAGGTTTTATTGTATTAATCCAATTGATGTTTATGGCTTGGAGTCCTGTCGAATATAAACTTTTATCGAGATCACCTTGTACTACATATAGTATATTTTTTGCCAAATCCTTGTCTGCTACAAACCAAGGCTCTCCGGAACCTCCAGAGCCTCCGATGCCTAATCCTTGTCTTTGTCCTAAAGTATAGTACATCAGACCATCATGCCGTCCTTTAAATTCGCCTTGCATGGTTCTCATATCACCCGGCTGAGCAGGAAGATATTGACTGAGAAACTGTTTGAAATTGCGTTCGCCAATAAAACATACTCCGGTGCTGTCCTTCTTTTTCGCTGTCGCTAATCCCGCCTGCAGGGCAATTTCGCGTACTTTTGATTTGGGTAAATGCCCTATGGGAAACATTGCTTTGGACAGCTGCTGAGGGGTAAGGGAATGTAAAAAATAAGTTTGATCTTTGTTCGCGTCTAAACCGCGTAATAATTGGACTTCACCGTTGTTATGTTCAATTCGGGCATAATGCCCTGTAGCCAAATAATCCGCGCCCAAATCAAGCGCTTTTTGCAGCAATTCGCCAAATTTGATTTCGCGATTGCACATGACATCTGGATTCGGTGTGCGACCTTGTTTATATTCGTCTAAAAAATAAGTAAAAACTTTGTCAAAGTATTGTTTTTCGAAATTAACGGTATAACAAGGGATATCGATCTGGGCACAAACTCTACGCACATCTTCGGCATCCTCTTCCGCTGTGCAATGTCCAAATTCATCAGTATCGTCCCAGTTTTTCATGAAAACACCGATCACTTCATATCCTTGCTGTTTAAGTAATAATGCGGCTACGGATGAATCGACGCCTCCGGACATGCCGAGCACGACGCGTTTATTTTTTGTTGGAATCACCATAAAAAACGACCTCTCTTTAGATGCATTTTATCGGATCTAGAAAATTTTTTCAAGAAGTTGTCATTGTTTTGTTCCCATTATTCGCAGTTATATGATAACATATATAAAGATATGGGTATAATCGGGTTTATAAGAAGCTTGTTATCGCTTAATCGCTGCTAAAGAGGTGCTAATTTGAAAATATCCACAAAAGGTCGTTATGGACTGACCATCATGATGGAGCTCGCCCGCAAATTCGGCGAAGGTCCCACGTCACTTAAAAGCATTGCTGAAAAACATCAGCTTTCTGAACATTACCTGGAGCAGTTGATTGCACCATTACGTAACGGCGGATTAGTGAAGAGCATACGAGGCGCCTATGGAGGTTATATTCTTTCCAAGACACCCGATGAAGTTACTGCAGGCGATATTATACGCGTTCTAGAAGGACCGATTAGTCCCGTTGATTTTACAGAAGAAGACGATCCAGCTAAAAGAGATCTCTGGGTTCGTATTCGCGATAGTATTGCTGATGTCCTGGATTCATCTACCCTGGGCAATCTGATAACTTTTAGAGATGAAGGAAAGAATGATAACTATATGTTTTATATTTAGGTGGTTCAAATGAAAGCAATTTATTTAGATCATGCGGCTTCAACGCCGTTGCATCCGCTGGTTTTGGAGCAAATGCTTCCCTTTTTAACTGAAGTTTATGGGAATCCGTCGAGTATGCACACATTTGGCCGTGCTGCTCGTGCCGCATTAAATGAGGCGCGCGATAGTATAGCGATTTTGCTGCATTGCGAAAGCAAGGAACTGATATGGACAAGTGGAGGCACAGAGAGCGACAACCTCGCGATCTTTGGCTCAGTGCTGCATGCAACACCCAAATCTCTGGTCAAAAATCATATCATTACAAGCCAAATTGAGCATCATGCGGTATTGTATTGTTGCCAGCATCTAGAACGTCTTGGGTATAAAGTAACTTACTTACCTGTCGATTCGCAAGGATTAGTCCATGTAGAAGATCTAATCACGGCTATTCGACCGGAAACGGCTTTAATCAGCATCATGTATGGCAATAATGAAGTGGGTACAATGCAGCCCATTATGGAAATAGGACGTATTGCTCGTGATAACGGAATTTTGTTTCATGTGGATGCTGTTCAAGCACTGGGTCATGTAGATATTGATCTCAATCAGCTCCCTATTGATTTGATGTCGTTCTCTGCTCATAAAATTGCTGGGCCTAAAGGAATAGGTTTGCTTTATTGCTCGCGCAAAGTGAATTTATCGCCGCAAATTTATGGTGGTTCACAAGAGCGCAAACGTCGTGCAGGCACAGAAAATGTCGCGAGTGCCGTGGGTTTTGCTGCTGCTGTTAAACTAGCATTAGAAGGAAAAACAGAGATACAACTGAAATTGCTGCTTCTTCGTCAAACCATGCTTCAATTGCTTGCTGAACAACTGCACCCCAATGATTATATCGTAAACGGTCATCCGGAGCTTACACTTCCTCATATTCTCAATGTAAGCTTTCCAGGGGTAGAAACGGAAACCATGCTGATGAATCTTGATTTGGAAGGAATTTGCGCCGCAAGCGGTTCGGCTTGCAGCTCAGGTTCGCTTGAAGTGTCCCATGTGATTAAGGCGATGCATTTACCGGAACATATCTTATCGTCGGCTGTACGTTTCAGCTTCAGTTCGACAAACACGACTGCGGAAATTGTGCAAACAGTAGAAAAAATTGCAACCATTGTGCGGCGCGTCCGTATTAAATAATAAGGATATGTTTAATATTGCGCTAAAGTGGATAAAAGAATAATAGGACGGCTTCGAATTCAAAAGGGGTGTCCTCATTTAATCAAGAATAGGGTGAATGATATGCGCTGTCCGAATTGCAACTCCAAGGATATTGGGAAAATTGGCTCCCATCAATTTTATTGCTGGGGATGTTTCATTGAATTAGCCGTGAATGGCGAAAAAATGTCAGTTTATCAGGTGGAAGAAGACGGGACATTAAGTTCTTTGGATGATCTTTTCTTCGAAGAAGAAATTTCTCAAGTACACGCCAATTAAATGGACGATTCAAATTAAATAAAAGTTCAAATAAAACATCCGCTTTCCAAAATAGATTGGCTATTATTAGCACAGTCTTTTTGAGAGCGGATGTTTTTTGGTTTAAAGCAGGAAGAGGTTACATATACTGAAAATAGAAGCTAGTCCGTTTCCGAATGGAGGGTATCTATTGGAGCATTTTACAAAAAACCGTTGGTTTGCGATGATGGTTTATGGTTTATTAGCGTTATTTATTCTATTTATGTTGATGCAGATCAGCTCGTTAATTTCCGGTTTATACAATTTTCTTAGCGCCGTACTGGCTCCCTTTGCCATAGCTATGATTATTTCTTATGTTTTGAATCCGATTGTTAATGTGCTGCATAAGCGAAGGGTGCCAAGAACGATTGCGATCATGCTTATTTATGCGGTATTTATTACTTCTTTAACAGTGATTTTAATGAATTTGATTCCGATATTTATGAATCAATTGATCGAACTAAATGAGCATGTTCCCAAGCTTACGATGAAGGCGCAAAATTTAATGGATACCTTGAATGACAATCGCTTTCTTCCGCAAAGTGTACGAATGGGGATTAACAACTCATTGATTAAATTTGAAGCCGGGATTTCTCAGATTATCTCCGATTACATCAACGGTATTGGCGATACAATCAATATGTTATTTATTGCCTTTATTATTCCGTTTCTTGCCTTTTACATTTTGAAGGATTTTCGACTGATGGAGAAATCCGCATTGACCTTTGTTCCGAAAAATCATCGTGAGAAAGCGGTCAAGCTGTTGATTGATATCGATTTGGCATTAGGCAGTTATATACGAGGACAATTCTTGGTGTGTATTATCATTGGATTTTTTGCTTATATTGGTTATTGGCTGGTCGGCATGCCTTATACGTTATTGTTAGCGTCGGTTGTCGCTATTTTTAACATCGTTCCTTACCTTGGCCCCTTTCTCGGAGCTGCACCAGCGCTTATTATGGCGTCAACTATTTCCTGGAAAATGATGCTTTATGTCGTGCTTGTCAATACCATTGTACAGATTCTGGAGAGTAATATTATTTCGCCGCAAATTGTAGGCAGAACACTGCACATGCACCCTCTTTGGATTATATTTGCCTTGCTCGTTGGTGGAGAGGTTGCGGGGATGATCGGTTTGATTCTAGCGGTTCCCTTTTTCGCTGTGCTGAAAGTAATTATCCAGCATTTTATCTTATATTATAACAATCGAAAAACGATATAAAATGGACGGTTCCAAGTTGACATCTGGGATTGGGATGTTTATAATTTTCCTAAAACGTAGAAGAAATTCAATGATGCCATAGCCCATCACTCAGAGAAAAGGTTTCACGTATTCCTGCATGGAAAACGTGGCTGTGAGAACCTTATGATTGAAGTATGGCGGATGCTAATTTCGGAGTGTGGACAATCTTCACCGGTTAGACCCGTTAACGTCTGCTTAAGGAGATTGCTTGTCGGAAGCTGATTTTATTCATGCCGAGCAATAACCAGGGTGGTACCGCGAACATGATTCGTCCCTGTTATTCAGGGGCGTTTTTTATTTTTTTTTATAAGAAAGTATAAGTTTTTTCATAATAGGAGGAAAAAGAAGATGAAAGCAAGCGTCATTCGTCAAAAGTGGCTTGATTTTTTTAAAGAGAAAGGCCACAATATTGAACCTAGCGCCCCGTTAGTGCCACATAATGATCCTTCCTTACTATGGATCAATGCGGGGATGGCGCCTCTGAAAGCGTATTTTGACGGAAGGGTGAAGCCGGAAAATCCGCGCATAGCTAATTCGCAGAAATGCATTCGTACCAATGATATTGAAAATGTCGGAAAAACACGCAGACATCATACTTTTTTTGAGATGCTGGGTAATTTCTCGATTGGAGATTATTTTAAAGAGGAAGCGATTACTTGGGCTTGGGAGTTTTTGACCGACAAGAAATGGATCGGTTTTGACCCTGCACGACTTTCAGTGACTGTATATGAAGAGGATCCGGAAGCATTTACATATTGGCATGAGAAAATAGGAATACCTGTCGAGCGAATCTATAAATTGCAGAAGGATAATTTCTGGGATATAGGCGAAGGACCTTGCGGACCGTGTACGGAAATTTTCTATGATCGCGGTGATGCTTACGGTGATTTGAGTGATCCGGAATGCTGGCCTGGCGGTGAAAATGAACGTTTTCTAGAGGTGTGGAATCTTGTGTTTTCGCAATTTAACCACAATAAGGACGGCAGCTATACGCCGCTTCCCGATAAAAATATCGATACAGGCGCCGGATTGGAGCGATTCGCTTCGATATTGCAAAATGTCGATTCCAATTTTGATACGGATTTGTTTCAACCGATTATTCAAGCGACATGCGAGCTGATTGGTGTTAAATATAAGGTCAATGAAGAGCATGACGTTGCGCTCAAAGTCATTGCAGATCATATTCGTACGGTTGTCTTTGCTGTTGGCGATGGTGTGCTGCCATCTAAAGATGGTCGCGGATATATCATTCGCCGCTTGCTTCGTCGCGCTGTGCGTTATGGAAAAGTACTAGGTACAGATAAGCCATTCCTATACCAGCTTACGAAAGTTGTTGGTGACATTATGGGAGACTATTACCCACAGGTTGTGACGAATCGTGAGTTTATTGAAAAAGTGATTCAAACGGAAGAAAAGCAGTTCCATGAAACATTATCGGATGGATTAGCTATCCTTGCCGGTCTGACAGACCAGGCCAAGGCGGCGGGAAAAACGGAAATCAGCGGTTCCGACGCATTTAAGCTTTATGATACGTTTGGGTTTCCATTTGAGCTTACTGAGGAATTTGCCCAAGAGCAAGGCTTGAAAGTAGACCGTGCTGGATTTGACGAAGCGATGGAAGATCAGCGGGTTCGTGCACGCACAACGCGTCAAGACAGTGAAAGCATGAAGGTACAGGGCGGACCGCTTTCCGATATTACGATTAAAAGTGAATTTGTTGGATATAATGATTTGGTAACAACTGCACAAATCATGGCCATTATTCGTAATCAGCAAGTGGTAGAGGTTGCGTCTAGCGGCGAAATATGTCAGGTTATTCTCGATCGTACGCCTTTTTACGCTGAAAGTGGCGGACAAGTAAGCGATCATGGTTGGTTGAATAACGAAAAAGTCAAAGCTAAGGTGGAAGAAGTCGGTAAAGCGCCGCATGGACAATCCGTTCATTCCGTAATCGTGGAGTCAGGTGAATTACGGGTGGGAGATACGGTGGAAGCAGCTGTTGACCGTCCATTACGAGAAGATATCATTAAAAATCATACGGCGACACATTTGCTGCATAAAGCACTTAAAGAAGTGCTCGGAACCCATGTAAATCAAGCAGGTTCTTTGGTTTCGCCAGAGCGATTGCGTTTTGATTTTTCTCATTTCGGCAGCATTACTGTTGAAGAACTACAAGAAATTGAATTGCGCGTCAATCAACAAATTTGGCAAAGCACAGAACTGAATATAACGCTTCAACCGATAGCAGAAGCGAAAGCGCTTGGTGCGATGGCGTTATTCGGTGAAAAATACGGCGATATTGTCCGGGTTGTCCGTGTTGGCGACTATAGTATTGAACTATGCGGCGGATGCCATGTAGGATCGACAGCGCAAATCGGCTTATTTAAAATAGTCAGCGAAAGCGGCATTGGCTCAGGCGTCCGCAGAATTGAAGCATTCACCGGACGCAATGCTTACACTTATTTGGAGGAACAGCTTGATTTACTAAGGCAATCCGCAGCTTTACTTAAAGCCAATATTGCTGACTTGCCTAAACGTGTAGACGGCTTGCTCGTGCAAATGAAAGAGCTGAACCGTGAGAATGACTCATTAAGAGATAAATTGAGCCACGTCGAAGCAGGGCAGTTAACAGATAAAATTAAAACTGTAGCAGGTGTGACGTTACTTACAGCACAAGTAGACGCCAGTAACATGGATTCATTACGAAATATCGTCGATGAATTGAAAACGAAGCTAGGGTCTGCGATAATTGTTTTAGGATCTATTAGTGAAGACAAAGTCAATTTAGTTGCCGCTGTAACTCCGGATCTGGTTTCCAAGGGCTTTCATGCAGGCAATATTGTCAAAGAAGCAGCTGCTCGTTGCGGCGGCAGCGGTGGTGGACGTCCTGATATGGCACAAGCAGGCGGTAAGGATGCAAGTAAATTGCAAGAAGCTTTAGTCGCTGTCGAAGATATGATCATGAAACAACATACTGCATAATTGTGAAATTTTGTAGATGGAGAGGAATTTATAATCTCAATAGAGAATATATCTTAAGAGTTTTCTTTTAGGGGGTGGCTGTGATGAGTTCCATGGATAAAACAATGAAGTTCGACGTTAAACCAGATGGCGTCGAAATATCGTCGAAGGAAGTTATTTTGACCGTGTATGATGCTCTTCAAGAGAAAGGCTACAACCCGATCAATCAGATTGTTGGCTATTTGCTTTCAGGTGATCCTGCTTATATTCCCAGGCATAATAATGCACGAAGTATAATCCGAAAGCGAGAGCGTGATGAGCTGATTGAAGAACTGGTTCGCGCTTATTTGACCCAGAACAAATGAGGATCATGGGATTGGATTACGGTGATAAAACGATTGGTGTCGCAGTCAGCGACGAATTTGGTTGGACAGCTCAAGGAATGGAAGTCATTCGGCGCAAAACCGAGGCTTTGGATATGGAAAGACTACAAGAGCTTATGAAACAATATGATGTCGCTGAAATCGTCGTCGGCTTGCCCAAAAATATGAATGCGACGATAGGGCCGCGTGGGGAAATGTGTATGGCTTACGCGCAAACCCTAAGAGATTTAATGGGCGTACCCGTTCATTTATGGGATGAAAGATTAACAACCGTTTCGGCAGAACGGACTTTGTTAGAAGCGGATGTAAGTCGCAAAAAACGCAAGCTGGTGATTGATAAGCTGGCAGCGGTTTTTATTTTACAAAACTATTTGGATTTTAAAACGAAAAGGTGAGGTGTCCCATGACAGATTTTGAAGAGCCGGAAATCATTTATATTCCTGACGAGGAAGGTAACGAAGAGGAATTTGAAGTGATTATGAAATTTGAAGTGGACGGATCCGACAGTAAATATATGATGGTTGTACCGCTTGAGGAAAATGAAGATGAAGAAAGCGATGAAGTCTACGCATTTCGTTATGAAGAAGACGGAGACGATCTTCAGCTTTACACGATTGAGGATGAAGAGGAATGGAAAATTGTCGAAGAAACCTTCAATACGCTGATGGAAGAGCTTGAGGAAGAAGAGAAAGAAGAAGAGAAGGGGAAATAGATGAAATCGTTTCAATTAAAAGATCTCCAGCCTATTCATCTGCTGCAGAATGCTTTTGGCACTGAAATTGAGTTAGAAGAAGCCAATGGAGCTTCGATAACTTATCGGATTTTGTCCGAGTTTTCCTTAGATGGAACGTTTTATGCTGTGATGCAATCTGTTCAATTGAACAAGAACGATGAAATTGCTCTGTTTTATATTATTGAAAACGAGCAGGGTGGGCTTGAGCTTGAAACGATTATGGACGATGACGAATGGGAAGCGGTTGCCGAGTTATATGACGAGATGACAGTTTCCTTTGACGAGTAAACAGCTTATAGGTTAAAATAAGAGGGGCGACAAATGTCGCCTCTTTTTTCGTGAAGGAATCGCTTACGAAGTTAGTTTTCTTCGAAAAACTTAGTATCGCTTACGAAGATAGTTTTTCTTCGAAAAACTTTTAGGTGGGGTTAGAATGGATTTGCCCGAACAAGGTTCGGAAAGAAGCAAAAGTCGTCTGCGTAAAATATTAAAGGTTGTTTTGATTGTGCTTGGTGCTATCGTTATTTTGCTGGCAGCAGCTTCTTTTTTTGCGTGGCGCTATGTTAGTCAGCAGCTTCAGCCGACACCTGCTTCAGATCAGGCTGTTCGTTTTACGATTCCAGCAGGTTCCGATTCCACTCATATCGCTCATATTTTGCAGGACAAAGGATTAATTCGTAATCCCATGCTGTTCGTATATTATTTGAAGTACAGCAAACAAGGAGATCAATTTAAAGCGGGCACGTATGAAATGAAACCTGGAATTGCCAAAGCGCAATTGATCGATCAGTTGAATAAAGGTAATATTGTTAAACAAGAAATGCTGCGCTTTACCATTCCGGAAGGATTTACCGTGCAGCAGATCGCGGTTAAATTGAGCAGCCAGAATGCGGTTACTATTGCGGATTTTCTGAAGATCGCTGATACGAAACAAACCTATCCATGCAAATATGCTGCGTCGATTCCGGAGGATAAGACCATTAAACATCGTTTGGAAGGCTATTTATATCCAGACACATACGAAATGGAAAAAAATAGTACCTCAGCGGATATTATTGAGCGTATGCTTTGCGAATGGGATAGTAAGCTCAATCAATTACCGGATGATTGGCAAACTCAATTAGCGGCAAGATCCCTCACCTTTCATGAGCTGCTTACGCTGGCTTCACTCATTGAACGGGAGGTTGTCTTAGACGAGGAACGACCTATCGTTGCGGGTATCATTTATAATCGGATCAAGCAAAAAATGCCGCTGCAGATTGATGCGACGATCCAATATTTGTTTGATAAGCCTAAGGACAGGCTGTTTGAGAAAGATTTAAAGCTTGCAAGTCCCTACAATACCTATTTACATGCGGGTCTTCCACCAGGGCCGATAGCGAGTCCGAGCTTAGCCTCTATTCGCGCCGCTCTCTATCCGACAGATACTAAATTTTTGTATTATGTGACGAAGAAAGACGGATCGCATGGACATTTATTTGCTGAAACGTTAAGTGAGCACAACAATAATATCGCAAAGAGCAACGCAAAAAAATAATTTAAAATTAATTTAAATGAGGTGACGCGGTTGCTGAAAAAACCAGAGCTTCTGGTAACGGCTCCAACCATCGATGAGATGCTTCGCTTGATTGAAGCTGGAGCGGACGCTGTCTATATTGGTGATCAAAAATATGGGATGCGTCTTTCGGGTAACTTTGCCATGGGAGAGCTTAAAGCAGCTATCGGTGAGGCTCATGCACGGAAAGCTAAAATTTATGTGGCGATGAATAATGTAATGAACAACGATATTCTTGCAGAGTTACCGGGATACTTAAGTCAATTGCAGCAAGCACAAGCGGATGCAATCGTTTTTGGTGATCCAGCCGTGCTAATTGCAGCAAGACAAGCAAACGTTAAGCTGCCTATGCATTGGAATCCGGAAATGACCGCAACCAATTATGCTTCCGCTAATTACTGGGCAAACAAGGGGGCAACCCGCGTTGTTGCAGCACGCGAACTGAATATGGAGCAAATCCTTGAGATAAAACGTAACGTTGCTATGGAAGTGCAGGTTCAGGTGCATGGCATGACGAATATTTTTCATTCCAAGCGAAAGATGGTAAGCAATTATCGACTTCACCAAGGGAAAGACTTTGTGGAAGAAGAGGTGGCTTTGGATCAAGGTCTATTTTTAGTTGAAGAAGAACGCAAGGATGGAAAGTTTCCGATATACGAGGATCGTAACGGAACGCACATTATGAGCTGTGAAGATATTTGTATGTTGGAGAATTTGCACGAATTGATGGATGGACATATAGATAGCTTCAAAATAGAAGGTTTGCTTAAAACAACAGCATATAATGAAGCGGTAGTTCGAAGTTATCGGCAAGCAATAGATGCTTATGCGGCAGGTCCAACGGATTATGGTTTTGATCCGCAATGGCTGGAAGCCATTGAACAATTGCAGCCGGAGGATCGACCGTTGTCGTATGGATTTTTTTATAAGGAACAGGTGTATTGAATGGAAATGGAGGTATATCCGATGAAATGGAAAAGACCTGAGTTATTGGCGCCGGCGGGCAATCTGGAAAAGCTGAAGTTTGCCGTGCATTATGGTGCAGACGCTGTTTATATCGGGGGTCAAAAATATGGTTTGCGTTCGAATGCGGACAACTTCAGCTTTGAGGAAATGCGTGAAGGCGTTGAATTTGCCGCACAATACGGGGCAAAGGTGTTTGTGGCAGCTAATATTTTTGCGCATAATGAAGATATCGCAGGATTAGAGGATTACTTGCGTAATTTACAGGAAGTCGGGATCGCCGCAATTATTGTCGCAGATCCAGCCATCATCGAAACGTGTCGACGCGTCGCGCCAAAGCTGGAAATCCACCTCAGCACTCAACAATCCACGATGAACTGGCAAGCGGTCCAATTTTGGAAGGAAGATGGCGTCGATCGGGTTGTATTGGCACGTGAAGTAAATATGGATGAAATTGTCGATATTAAACAAAATGTCGATATTGAAATTGAAGCTTTTATTCATGGCGCTATGTGCAGTTCCTATTCGGGACGCTGCGTATTGTCCAATCATTTTACAGATCGGGATTCCAATCGCGGGGGCTGCTGCCAGTCTTGCCGTTGGAGCTATGACCTATTTACCGCAAATGATCAGCCTTTGTTTGTGGAAGAGGATGAT
Organism: Bacilli bacterium; assembly: GCA_028287395.1. Taxonomy (GTDB): domain Bacteria; phylum Bacillota; class Bacilli; order Paenibacillales; family NBRC-103111; genus Paenibacillus_AC. Next base: position 11,385 of record JAQBPR010000144.1, on the reverse strand, counting down.
GCGTTTACGATGGGTGCCAAAGATTTGTGTATGATCGAGCATATTCCGCAGTTAATTGAATCCGGTGTAGACAGCTTTAAAATTGAAGGCAGGATGAAAAGCATTCATTATGTTGCAACGATAGTACACGTCTATCGTTTAGCGATTGATGCTTATTTGGCTGATCCAGCGAATTATAAGCTGAAGCCGGAATGGCAGGAAGAAATATACAAAGCGGCTAATCGGCCTTTGAACAGCGGATTTTTCTTCGATGAGCCGGATCATGAAGATCACATTTTTGCGCCCGAGGACAAAAAAAATGAATATGATTTTGCCGGGTTAGTGGTTGGCTATGATGAACAAACCCATGTTGCTACCATACAGCAGCGCAATCATTTTAAGCCTGGACAGCAGGTTGAATTTTTTGGTCCTGGCGATACCTTTTTTAAACAAGTTATTCCAGAATTGACGGATGAAGAAGGAAATGCTCTCGATGCAGCAAGACATCCGCTGCAGCGGATTCAGCTGGTTGTAGACCATCCTGTAAGACCTTTCGATATGATGCGAAAAAGAAATACAGTAAAAAAAGCAATCCAAGCTGTCACATGAATTATGTCGTCTGGAGAATGGTTACGATTTTGCTGCCCACTGTGATTATTGGCGGTCTGGAATATTTTCGTCATGATTTTTTGGAAGGTTATTTGTCGATGGAGGCAGGTAACTTTTATATGACTTTAGTGACTTTCATTTTATCGTATTTATTTAGTACTTGGATGTTTCGTCACATTGAACGTACGAATTTTCGTTTGGTTGAGGAGCAGGCAAGAAGGGCGGTCTATGAAGAGCGTGAGCGGCTTGCAAATGAACTGCATGATAACATAGCGCAAACTTTGTTTTTTCTAAATGTAAAGCTGCAGAAAGGGCATATTGAAGATGCCAAATTGGCTGTTTCCGATATTAACAATCAAGTGCGTCAAGCCATTTTCAACCTTCGTGTTTCCGAAGATGAAGGTATTGTTTTTATGGATAGGGTAAAGCAATGGCTGAGTGAGTGGAGCTTAATAACGGGTGTTGTTATTCTGGATCAGTTTAAGTTTGAGGCAAATTATTTTACTTCCGTTGAGGAGGTAAAGTTATTTGGTTTGATTCAGGAAGCTTTCACAAATATACGCAAGCATTCGCAAGCGGATCAAGCAAGGATAGAAATTCGCGCAGAAGGTCTCCATTGGTTGTTACGAATTACAGATAACGGCCGTGGCCTATCAAGCGAGTTGGAAGCTCAGAATAAATATGGGATTATGATGATGAAAAAACGCTCTGAGGAGCTTGGTGCGCAGTTTGAAGTGAGTAATTTAGTGGGTGGCGGATTGGAATTGACTGTAACGGGAGTGAAGGAGGAGCAGCTTAAATGAAGCCCTATCGGATTTTAATTGTCGATGACCACCCCTTAGCTCGTAAAGCGGTACGCAGTCTCTTGGAGGATGAACCTGCTTATATGATTGTCGGTGAAGCATCCAGCGGGCAAGAAGCCTTAGAGGCCTGTGAAAGCTTAAAGCCTGATGTTGTATTGCTTGACATCCATATGCCTGTAATGAACGGACTGGAAACTACGAGATACATCAAGCAAAAATATGCACACATCAAAATTGTTATTCTCAGTGTTTCGGATGCCGTAACAGATTTATTCACGGCGATCAAAAATGGAGCGCAAGGTTATTTACTGAAAAACATGGACGCCGCAGAATGGTTAAACTACTTGGGGGCTTTACTGCAGGAAGACTCCGATATCCCGAAAATGATCGCAGATAAACTGTTCTATCGTTTTAAAACAGGCTTGAGTGACAAGGAGCCATTGTTAAATCTATTAACGCCAAGAGAGCATGACATATTGGCGCTTGTTTCCAAGGGTGATACTAACCGACAAATTGCTGAAACACTGATCATCGCAGAAAATACTGTGAAAAATCACATCAAAAATTTGCTGGAAAAGCTCTCCTTGGATAATCGCGTTCAGCTAGCCGCTTTTGCTGTCAAAAATCAGCTGCAGCGGAACAAATAATGGTGATTTATTAGCGTTATTTTAATTCATCGACTAAGTTGGGTGGTATTTGTCCGGTTAATGCGGCGATTAAATTTTTTGCGGCGAGCATGGCCATGTCAAAACGAGTTTTAGCTGTCGCAGAACCAATGTGCGGCAAGGCAACGACATTGGGCAGCTGTAATAAAGGATTTTCCGGATGAATCGGTTCGCGATCAAATACATCCAGTCCAGCCGCATGAATTTGCTTGTTAAGCAGTGCTTCGACTAAAGCAGCTTCATCGACTGTTTGACCTCTTGAGGCATTTATAAAAATGGCAGACGGCTTCATTTGCGCGAATTCGTTTCGTCCGATGAAATGAGTGGTTTCTTTAGTAAGCGGCATCATAAGTAGAATAAAGTCAGCCGCACACAGCAGCTCATTTAATGGGCTATAGCTGACTCCAAGCTGGCTTTCCGCAGCTGGTTTGCGATTTCGATTATAGTAGAGCACATCCATTTGAAAGCCGAATTTGGCTCTCCGTGCAACGGCTTCACCAATTCGCCCCATGCCAATGATCCCCAAAGTAGCATGATGCACATCCGTACCGAAAAGCTGTTCATTATCGCTTTTTTGCCATTTTCCTTGCTTTACATAAAGGTCAAGCTCCGATATTCTGCGGGCAGCCGTTAATATTAATCCGAAAACCAGATCTGCCACAGTTTCATCTAACACATCCGGTGTATTCGTACCTAGAACGCCTCGGCGTTTCATCGCAGCTAGATCGAAATTGTTATAGCCTACACTTAAATTACTGACTGCCTTTAATTGAGGTGCATGATCGAGCAGCTCTTGATCAATATAACCTCCTGCTGTGAGGATGCCATCCATAGTTGTTAGCTGCGAGAGCATTAAATCTCGCGGCATCGGCTCTTCTTTATCCCATTTATAATAATCGCAATGTTCGGCGATAAAAGCTTCAACTTCAAGCGGAATAGGTCTCGTTATCAAAACATTTGGTTTCATTTTTTACCTCATCTCCTGTAAAAGCAATATTATATCGTTTTTTAACACTATACTGCAAATGACAAGTAAACTTCAAGCTGAAGAATAGGTTTATAGTAATATAGTAAATAGAGTACAAATTTTACCTTTTAGGGTATAATGTAAAATGTCATTTAAAAATTCACAATGCAATTTTAGGAGGAAATTTAATTATGAATAAGCTAAGAGTGGCGGTCGTTGGGTGCGGATCTATCACAAAATATCGGCATGCGCCTGAGTACGCTTTTAATGAACATGTAGAGTTGGTTGCGTTTTGCGATCTTGTTCGCGACCGGGCGCTGTTAATGGCTGAACAATATGGCGGCAATGTATATACAGATTATTTAGAGATGCTGCAGAAGGAAAAACCGGATGCAGTAAGTGTTTGTACTTCGAATATTAACCATGCGCCGGTAAGCATTGCCGCTGCTAAATTAGGCATCCATGTCCTTTGCGAAAAGCCAATGGCTACTTCAGAAGCCGATGGACTCGCAATGATCGCGGCGGCAAAAGAAAACGGCGCGATTTTAATGGTAGGACATAACCAGAGGTTAATGCCTGCTCATGTAAAAGCAAAGGAAATTCTAAATGCCGGTGATCTAGGCCGTGTATTGACATTCCGTACCGCTTTTGGACATCCCGGACCTGAGGACTGGAGTATTGAAGGAAAGGAAGGCTGGTTCTTCCAAAAGGACAAAGCAATTGTTGGTGCGATGGGTGATTTAGGCGTACATAAAGCAGATTTAATCCGCTGGATTCTGGATGATGAAGTGACGGAAATTAGTGCTTTTGTGGAAACATTGCATAAAGAAGACACCAAAGTGGATGATAACGCCATTTGCATTTTACGCACACGCAAAGGGACGATTGGGACGCTAACAGCCAGTTGGACGTATTATAAAGGTGAAGATAACAGTACCATTTTATATTGTGAGCATGGTGTTATCAAAATTGGGACCGATCCGCATGACCAAGTGATTGTTGAGAAAACAGATGGTTCTGTGCAAAAATTCGCAGTAGGCGCCATCGCAACCAATACAGGACAAACTCATAGCGGAGTCATTGATGCCTTTATTACAAGCATCGTGACGAAAACTCCCCCGCCTATTTCTGGTGAAGAAGGTCTTCGCTCTTTGAAGGTGATTTTGGCCGCACTCGAATCAGCGGCAAGCAAGAAATTAATTTCAATTTCCTAAACTAAGTAGTCTAACAAAATTAAACCATCGAACCGTAATGGCTTCGATGGTTTTTTCAATATTTTGAGTGCTTTACTGTAAATTTAATCGATTGCCCTGGGCCGATAAGAGGGAATTCGTGAACATATATCATGGGTCGCCACGATCATTGGCGGCTTATTATTTTATCAGCGTTTTACCTTTCTTTTATTTCTATAATAACTGGGTCTGACTTAACTTCAGCTTTTTTATCATTACCGCCGTTTGTATCATGAATGGTGAAAACAGAAGTAGCAACTACTTTATACTTCTGTACTTTGTCTAATGAAAAAAACATATTTGCTGAGTTATTTTTGACGTCATATGAATTTATTTCTTTTTGTTTAACTGTTTCCTCTATAGAAGAATCAAATGTCATATCTGGTTTATGCAAAATTATTTTATTATTCATGTCAAATACCTCAACATAGCCAAGGGGAATAGCATGCGAAATTTTAATGGGGGCGGAAGATACATTTTCCAGGCCAGTGGTGTAAGTAATTTTTTCCCCACTTTTGAATTCCTTATTTTCAATTTGCAATATAGTACGAAAATTCACATCTGGTTTTTTAACACCAGTACATCCAGAAATTATAATAGCAAGTGAAATAATGAGAATCGCGCCTAATTTCATGACGAACCACCTTCCGAATTTGATGATATGTTCCCAAATACATTTAGAGAGTGAACGTGATTTCAAAACCCATAAACTCTGCGCTCACCATACAAGTTCTCCACTAACGGTTTTTCGATAGTAAGATGAGTCGGTAAAAAATTACCGACTCATTACTATAGACAAATATTTAATTTAAGATTATAGAACCTAATCCAAGTGTAGACTTAATATTTTTTAATTTAGTATATACAAATGTACCTGAACCAGCGTTTCCATCATTTGTACCTCTTAAATAATAATAATTCTGATCTGCATAAACAATGCTAAATACTACTCCGCCACTATCTCCTTAGTTTGAAAGTGTTCCGCTGCCGCTAACAAGTACTTGACTTGTTAGACTTTAATATAATAAACAATTTTGTTAAATTCATATATTTATATTGGGATTTATTGTAACAAAATACGATAAATATTGCAATTTTTTTTTGCAATAACTTCAATTCGTAATTTGGCTTTTAGCATATGATTATCAAAAAATACTGAACAATTAAGCTAGGAAAATGTATGATAGCTCTCAAAAGTCTGTATTTTTAGGGTGCTTTCGTGAGAATTTGTAAAAATGAAAAGGATTTGCCACTCTTACTTACGCATTGTGTAACTGCCAAAATGAAGTTGAAAACGAGCGTGAGTGAGCCATTACCGATACGCAAACCTTAGCTGAACGGGGCTACCATTTGATCGACATCGAGCGTGGGATGGAAGAAGGTCTAATGGTGGAGGGAGCGCTTCGACATTTTGTGAACCACTATCCGTCAGGGAAGAACTCTGAGAAGCCTTATAATCATCTGTTTAGGAGCTAGTGGGTGTTAAAAGTGACGCTCAGATTGTGGGGTGGGTACGTAAATATCAAGCAGGTGAAACATTCGAGGATTATAAAGGCCTCTAGGCTAAGAAGTATTTCAACATCGTTGAAGAAGAAAACGAGTACTTGAATGCTCAGGTCGAATACTTAAAAAAGCTCAATCCAAATTTACATGGGGAGGGAAGTTGGATAAGCAAGCCCGGTTCGAGACCATCGAAGAAATGAAAGGGAGGTACTCCCTTGTAGAATTGTGCAGGATTGCTGACGTATCACGAGCTGGTTATTACAAATGGAAAATGACAGTCGAAGCTCGTAAAGCTTGTTTAGAACAGGATATTGATCTCAAGGAGCATATTTTAGCTATTCATCGGTTACGTCAGTATTTCGGCTATAACTGGATGCAAACCGCTCTAGGCAAGGAAGGGCTAGTTGTCAATCATAAAAAAGTCCGTCGACTGATGCGGGAACATGGGATTCACTCTGTGATTCGCAAGAAGAGACCATTTGCTGGTCGTAAACTATCTGTAATATTTTTCCAATGTTCTAAATCGCGAATTTACAACAGAGGCAGCTCAAACGAAACTGGTCACTGACATTACTTTTGTGCGAACCAGTCATGACTTTGTCTATCTCTCCGTCATACTCGATCTGTTTAATAATGAGATTCTGGCTTAGAGATTATCTGCTAGTAACGATCAGCAACTCGTGTTAGACGCCGTTAAGCAGTTGGATGCAAAGGGAGCCAACCATCATTCTGACAGAGGATTTCAGTACACCATGAAATCTTACGTAAATCTTTTAGATGAGCAAGAACTTAAAGGAAAATGCCTATATCGAGTCATTTTTTTCTCACCTCAAAACAGAAAAGCTTTATCTGGAAAGCCGGATAGCGCAACTACAGCTCGAAAACTTATTGCCGAGCATATTGATTACTATAACAATGAACGCATTCAAAAAAGAATTGGCAACCTTCCCCGGTAGAATACCGGAAAGCGATTGCCGCGTAATTAAACTTTTTTTCTCTTCTACTTGACGGTGATAAGACCAACTTGGCCAAGTGGAATGCGTCTTCTCATGTTCTGCAAGCAAACACCGCTTTGTCTACGAACTTAAAACGTAAGCATTTTGTTGTTTTAAATTGGAGCGCGATATAGGCTTTGCCGTCCTTGGTTTATTACTTGTATTATACCAAATTAAGGCGGTGAATTGAAGAAGGATTTAGACGAAAGGCTGTTGAGAAACCAGAAGTGAAAGAATTGTATGTCGAGCGAAGAGTTCACGAGCCGCCTTTGAAATGGCATCGTATCCATTCGTCTAATCGAAGGATGCCATTTCAAGAAGCGGCCGAAGCCGACATACAAATTCGTAACGTCAAAGGTTTCTCAACAGCCTGAAACGGCGCAGCCGTTTATCTTTGACATTATTTTGAGTGCTTTACTGTAAATTTAATCGATTGCCTTGGGCCGATAATCGCGGTGTGGTCATTGCTTACCAAGCCCACAATAATGGTATGTTCTCCATCCTTGAGACGCTTGATCACGATATGATCCGGATCGTTGTAAACCATTAAGGCTGCCTTCGGTTCAGTGGAGGTCGTATCCACCCAGATATGGATGTGTCCTTCTCCAGCTACAGGTACGGTCTCTTTATTGAAATTGACTAATTGCAGATCATTTAATTTAATCTTGAATTTTAAATCCGCACTCGTAACAATATCTCCGTTTTTCAATCCGCTAATTTGGAAAGAAGCATTTTTAGTAGTAGCCTCATTTGAGTTGATCGTAGTGGAAGATTTCGTTTTTGGCGTCGGTGAAGGAGAAGAAGGAGAATTGCTCCCTGCTCCGCTGCTTTGCCGTTTTGCTAAAAAAGTAATGATTTCGGTGGGTGCATTGGACAGCGGTTTATGATCTGTACCCACTAACGTGACAGTTAAGATATGCTCCCCCGCTTTAACATTTTTCAAAACAACATGAGTCGGATCTTGTGAAACTTGAACCGCTGCGTTAGGATCTGTTGGATTGCTATCCAACCAATAGTGGATATGCCCCTGACCTGGCTGCGGCTCGCTGTTCATCTTGAAATCAACAAGCGTAAAGTTGGATAAGATAATTTGCAGCTGAACATTGCCGGGGGTAACTACATCTCCGTTTTTAAGTCCCTCAATTTCAAAAGAGGGCGGCTTTGCAGCGTCAGCTTGAAGCGTTGCTTGAGGAGCGATGGAATTGGATGGTTGCGGTGACGCTGTAGAAGGCAGGGAGTTTGTGCAACCAGTGAATACAATAAAAATAAACACAAGCAAGAGGAGAGAGGACGATCTTTTATTCATTTTCATGTTCCTTTCTGAATGGAAATAATTCGCTTATTGCTCATAATTTCCACGTAAAAGGGCAATGTCCTCTTCTCAAAATGCTGTTCGACAAAGGTTCTTAAATTCCAATCTTTTCCAACAAAATTCAACTATTTTCTAATGTGTTTTTAGCTGTTCCAATGACTCTAACGGATAGAAGATCACATCAATCGGAAAAGCAGATCCTGCAGGCGGAGTGAATTCAAGATCAAAGCTATCTTCCGTGCCTGATGTTCTTGCCAACACTTCAATGCTCTCGAATGCCATAATAACTCCTGATGAAGGCGCCATGATGAACTGGCCATTGATTTTGAACGGACCCTTGAAAGGCCCGCCTTTGGCTAATAGCAAAACGGCCATTTTGCGTGGTTTGTCCGCGTGAATATGATATATCATTCCGTAATTACCCATATCGGTTACTTCAGATTTTCGCTCCGTATCATAGCCTTTGACAAACGGATCGTCCACTCCATCGCCAAACCGTAAGCGTGAAGGAGTTGTAAAGCTCGTTAAATCAACATTCCAGGTTTTATCGGCCACAGGGAATGTTCCACGATCGTGTCCATCGAAGGCGAGAGGTTTATACATATCCAAGACATTAGCAGCGGGAGTATTTGAATCGCTGGCAACGAAAGAAAACTGCAAATCCCCATCGGTTTCAACATCATAAAACACATTGACACCTTGCCCAGGATAGAAATCCGGCATTTGAATATAGACAAGAGATTGTCCTGCCGGGACAATTAAAGGTTCCATATTAGGCGGGTCATGGAGCATAAAATCGACGGATGCTTCATGTCCGATTAAATTAGCATATATCGAAGGATAGACCTCACCTTTATTCGTAGTCTTAATCGTCACGGGCTGGTCCGTCATATTCTTAGCCATGATCGTAAACCGAATTTTATCGGTGGTGCCATTCAGATGGTCAGCGTATAATCTACCTTTACCATGGATGGTATCTTGATAGAGAATTCCTTTCTCCATAATGGTCTCCGGGCTATCGCTGACAAGCAGTGTGCGCGAAGTATCCTCAAAGACTTGTTTTGTTAGAATCGGCAGATCATTGAAATTGTACCAGACCATATTCCAGTCCGTTTTAAAAGACGTTCCCACGGGTTGATTGTAAATGGGGTACTGGACTTCGTTTAAATACAAGCTGTTTTCGATGACCACGCTGCGTGTATAAGCTGCACTTTCATGTCCTGCACTATCGAATACTTTTAACGTAATAGGATAGGTACCTGCAGTGAAAAAGGCATCCTGCTTGCCTGTCCATTCATATCGCATCCCCTCTGCGTCGGGGTCATAGCTTAAATCAACATATTGAACGGTTTCACCCATACGATACGTTGGCTTTGTAAATGTGAATTTGGCTACGGGTCGCGAACTATTCGCAGCATCGCTCAAAGCATCGGGCTGTTTTACATAAGTGATATTGATTAGCTTGGTAACCGCATTGTATGTTTGAACCGCTCCGGTATAATTTGAAAACCACTCCAGGTTGAGCATCAGTTTGCCTTTAGACATCGCAGCGATATTCTCAAAGGGGCCGCTGATTCCGTTAATAGAAACTAATTTTTTAGCAAGGTCAAATTGAATGTAAGCCTTCGCTGTTTTCAGTTCAACGACATTAAGCTTCGGATTCCAGGCCAAATCTATTCCCGTATAGTCAGCTATATTTTTAGCCGGTATAAATGCTTTATCATGAATTAAAATCGCCGGTGTATCCAGTACCAACGTATGATTGTTGACCATGACATAATAACTGTCGATGTAATGGGTAATTTGAGTGGTAGTGCTTGTGATTGAATCGTATGTCTGTTGGTTAACGCTTGAGGTTGAAACGTTATTCTGAGTGGTAGTGCTTGAAGCTGCCTTAATGTTGGAGGTAATACTCAAAACAATGAGTAAAGTAACAATGATGATAAGGACTGATCTTTTTTCCGTTTTCATTCTTCTTGCTCCTTTTTTATGAGTCTAAGTTTCTTTCCATCCGATACTTAGACTCGTGAGCGATATAAAAGGTTGCACAAGACTTAAAAAACATTTGACACCTTATTCGAAAGCGGTTACAATATGTTTATAATGTATAAACGTTTATACATTATTTAATTCACCTTTAAGGGAGTGAAGTTCATGGGCAATGAATGGTTTTCTATAAATGCAATGAATGTTTTTACAAGGGAGTCTATAAGTCATCAAGAAATACTAGGATTTAATATTTTTTTGGACAAAATATATAAACGTTTATATAATTATGGAGGGAGATGAATGAAGCGAAAAAAGCGAAGCAAGGAAGGTAGATATTTTTATTTTTTTATTTTTCCCTGGTTGATTGGTGCAATCATATTTACACTTTACCCCATTTTATCTTCGTTGTATTTCAGTTTTACGGAATATGATATTACTCATCCGCCGAAGTGGATCGGCGTACAGAATTATACAAAGATGCTGCATGACGAGCTGTTTTGGCGCGGTGTTAAAACAACTTTGATCTTTACGGTATTCAGTGTGCCGCTGCAGCTTATTCTTTCTCTGGTTCTAGCATTGTTAGTCAATCAGAAAATTCCGTTTCGTCGTTTTTTTCGTACGGTGCTGTATTTTCCCAGTATGATTTCTGGTGTGGCTTTATCGCTTGTATGGCTATGGGTCTTCAACTCGAAAAACGGAATTTTCAATTATGTTTTGGGGTTATTCGGTGTTTCAGGGCCTTCTTGGCTGCAAGACGAGAAATGGGCGATTACAGCCATTATTATTATGACGATGTGGAGTGCAGGCGCTGGAATGGTTGTGTTTCTTGCCGGTCTGCAGGGTGTTCCACCCCTAATGTACGAGGCTGCCAGAATTGACGGCGTAAATCGCCGGCAATCCTACTGGAACATTACAATACCAATGATTTCACCGGTTATTCTATTTCAACTGATTATGGGTTTAATCGAATCCTTTCAAGTATTTACGCAAGCCTTTGTCATGACAAGAGGCGGTCCGCACTATGCGACGCAATTTTACGTGTACTACCTGTGGCAGAACGGATTTAAATTTTTCCAGATGGGTTATGCATCCGCAATGGCTTGGGTGTTATTGATTGTTATCATGGTCTTGACGTATTTCGTTATGAAGTTTTCCAAGAAATTTGTCCATTATGAAGGGGGGGAAAGTGCATGAACTCCATGGCTAAGTCTAAGTTCCATGGGCTTGTTTTCCTCTTGCTGGCGGTCGTGGCAGTCATTATGGTTGTGCCTTCGATTAATATGTTTTCAACCGCTCTGAAATCGCAAGCGGACATATTGAAATTTCCGCCC
>JAQBPR010000100.1 GCA_028287395.1 Bacilli bacterium | reverse complement strand
TAAGATCAAAAGGCATCTCAAACCACTATGATGGTGGAAGGGGATGCTTGTTTTTTGTGCAATTTTACGGTTTTCTCAAAAAATAGAAGGAATGATTAGCTTCAGCAACGAATCTTTATAAAATATTCACAGGATGTCGTCCAAGAAGCGTTTATTAAAGCGTATACGAACATGCACACACTTCAAAATCCGGAAAGACTCGGAAGTTGGCTATATGCGATTGTTCGCCGCTTGAGTTTAAACGCCTTGCGTGTAAAAGCACAAAACAGTCCGCTAGAAGAAGCGGCCCATCTGCAATCCTACGAATGGGTAGAGGAATTAGTACTGCAGCGCGATATGCAAAGACAAATATACGAAGCGTTAAATATGCTGGAAGAAACGCAGCGACTTGCGATCACACTTTATTATATTGGCGGTCTTACAATTAAAGAAACAGCTGCTTTTTTGAATATTTCCGTAGATGCCGCAGAAAGCCGAATCAGACGATCTCGAATTTCATTAAAGAAAGAGTTGATTATTTTAATGGAACATATTTCGAAAAAGGACGAACTCAAACAAAATATCGAACGCGAAGTCATGCGTGCCCTCGTTCCCCGCATTTCAACGATCGAGATTCCAGTCTCGGATTTACGCAGAGCGGTTGATTGGTATGGGGATATGCTCGGTGCAAAACTCAACACGGAGTGGCAAGACAATTGGACATCGGCTATGCTGCATCTCCAGGGTGGAGAGGGAATGATCGGTGTGCCATCTCTCTTTCTCGTACAGACGGAAGACAAGCGGCGTCTCACCTTTCATAATACAAAGCACAGTTACATTCAGAGTGTCATTGATTTATATACAAATGATCTGCAGGGGTACTACCATTATTTAAAGGATAGAGACGTCGACGTAAATGAGATTGACTGGATCAAGGAACCTCAGCGCATAGGTTTCGGTTTCAGAGATTTAGACGGCAATTCGCTCGGTGTATGTAACATTGAACTCACCGGGCAGGGAGGCGGGTTAACGATAAATCCAGATGCACACCCGTATATTTGGCGTGTGGCAGGCGTAGAAATTCCCGTGTCTGATTTAAAAAAAGCTGTTGTCTGGTATGCTGAGATTTTTGGCATGAAGGTCCTTGGCGAGTTAAAGGATGACTGGGAGGCCGCGATGTTATACTTGGATGGGGGCGAACGGATTGGTGTGCCGAACTTCTACTTGGTGGAAACCGCAGACGAACAGCGTCTGGCGTTCGTAAATTCCAACACGAATATTACACACAGTGTGATCGACTTCTATTCGTCCAACGTAAATTTGATGTTAACTGATCTGAGGGTACGCAAAGTACAGTTAAACGGAACAAGCGGGTTTTTTGATCCCGATGGTAATTCACTTGCTGTTTGCAACGCAGTTCATCAAGGACAAGTGCAGAAGGAATAGCTCTGTTATCCTTTTAACGCATCGGCAGTCATTCCATCGATCATCATAAGGCAAATCCGATAAAAATTATGTTGCACTAACATGGAAGGGATCTATATGAATAATGATATTCTCGCAAAATTTGTATTACCAAACGGCACATTAAATCAAGAACATCTGCTAAAGAGGGAATTCATTTATGAAGGAAGAAATCATAAGGTCATCGAGCGCTTTCAAGTAGCCTCCCCTAGTGGTGTCCAGAGCTATATTTTCAAACCTTTAACGAACGAAGCTGTGATCGGTAGAGAAAAATGGGTTTACCAAGATTTATTATCCAATACGAATATACCTTACCCCAAATTGCTTGCATCTTCCGAGCATCTCATTCCGCAATCTTATTGGATGATTTTTGAAGACCTTGGTCAACTAAATCATGAATTAAGTGAACCCGATTATATTTCCGTCGCCAAATTAATTCCTTCCTGGCATGCTTTATCTTTAGATAAAATACCCGTAGACTTTCGTGGAGATAAACCTTATATAGATGAGATCATTGCATTCGTAAATGATAACTGGCATTCCATTTCATCCGTTTTATCATCTTTGAAGATGGGTCCGTTACAAATTAATAAGCTTTTCGATCAAATACATTCAGCGAATGCTTTATTTAATGACGATTTTGTTGTATCGCATGGTGATCTTCATGCCGGAAATATCGGTATGACCAAGGATAGATTGGTTATTTTAGATTGGGAGTTCATCCAGCGTAATTCCATATACTGGGATTTGTACACTTTACTTGATATGACACATCCACTCATACGCAAAAAAATGAACAACACGATCCGGAATCAGGTTTTGTCAACTTATATTACAGAGCGGAATACGAAAGGAACAAGTTCACTCAACCCTTCATTTACAATGAAATATTTCATCTTCTCCGCCATTTATTCATTATGGATGCTGCTATTAATTGAGAAAGACCTGAAAGAAGGGAAATGGGCAAAATCCGACTTGCAAGCAAGCCAGATTGAAATAGTTGGTATTCTCCACGATTGCCTCGATTACTTATAATTTCAATTTAACCATGAATTAAAAAAGCTCTGATATCCCTCTCTCATTTTTGTCATTGAAAAATGATCAAAAGCATAGCTCCGGTTTTCAATGGAGACCTTTTTAGGGAAATGTAACGCCATATTGACTAATTCAAACCAATTTTCCTCGTTGCCAGCAAATGCGTGCCGAGAACCAATATGCCTATAACAAGGATGTTCCGGCTTCACTACCAGCTTCCCCATAGCCAGCGCTTCCGATAAAGGCATCGAAAAAGTATCGAAACGCGAGCAATTCCAATATACTTTCGAAGTGTTCATTAATTTAAAGATTTCATCCCTGGTTAAGGCAAATCTTAGCTGAACATTGGCAGGAATGGTGTACTTTTTCATACTCTCTTTATATCGGATGCCTCCAAAAACCATATAAAGCTCGATTGCCGGATTTTGTCGAGCATATTCGAGTGCTAAATCTGGTCTTCTGTTCTCTTCGTCACGCCCTATCCACAGCACACGATTTTCGACCACTTGGGATGGGTCATAATATTGATTAGCGATGCTTTCCTCAAACCCAATCGGTATAACGGTAACATCATTTACCCCGTATCGATCCGACATTTGTTCTTTTAAATAGTTGGTATGTACAATAGCCTTGTCCACCATACTGTAAAAGGGCTTCATCATTTGATAGCCGGTTAAAGCTGGATCTGGAAAACTATGGGGAAATATGACGCTATTCTTAATGAACATTTTTAGGAAAGTAAATCCCGATACGGTGTAAATGACATGTTCAATTTTCTCCTTATAAATTTGATCCAATACAATATCATAATTAACCAGATCACCTTTTTCATGCTCATAGCCACTCATCCAATCATACTCACTGACATGCCTTTCCGGAGAAATAAAAACAATGTCAACTCCCATATCCTTGCCAATTTCCTTTAATCGTTCAGCGTAAATTCTAGGTCCTTGATTCTCTGAAAATTGAATCTTACGCATAACGAGACCAATTTTTTTCATCATTCACTTACCTTTCGTTCAATGTAAAGATCCGATTTAACACAATTTTATCATTAAACGAAACAACATACTAAATTTTTGTGAGAACAATCCTAAAAGCCTTGCGAAAACTCGCAATTTTAACCTATTAATGCAAAAAATAACCGATTAGTTCAAATACAAAAATTTACAATTAACTATACTTAAGGTGTCTCAGCTAATAGCTGCAGACAAAACCCAAAACAAGGAGGAATTAAGTTATGGTTAAGAAAAAAATCTTGTGTTTTTTGCTGATCGCCGTTTTGTTATTATCGATGATGTCTTTTGTTGGCGGAGCTACAGTATCCGCAGCAAATGCATTCTATGATTTTAACAACGGAAGTTCGGCCGGATGGACTGCCTACGGAGGAAACTGGGCCGTGGTGAATGGACAGTATTCGGTGAATTCAGGCCAAGGAAACAAGTCCATTATTACGGGCAGCAATTACAGCAGCTTTACTTTTGAAGCGGATGTTGCTGTGGGTGCGGGCGGTAATTCCGGGCTCGTTTTCCGTGCCAGTAATCTGGGCGTTGGCACTGATGCGTACAGCGGATATTATGTGGGATTGAATACGGCCTCGAATCAAGTCGAATTCGGGAAGGCCGATAACAATTGGACCGCGATTTTTGCTTATCCGTATACGGTTAACGCGAATACATTTTATCATTTAAAAGTCGTAACGAAAGGGAAAGCAATCGATATTTATGTCAATACGGATCATGTCATCAGCTTGGTGGATACGACCTTTGGGTCAGGTAGTGTTGGATTAAGAACATTTAATACAAATGCCGTCTTTGATAACGTTAAGGTCACAGACAATGGAGTTATTGCTGATCCAACCTATGACTGGTCCGCGATAAAAGGTGCTGTGTTTGTGCCGACCAATGCTGTCAATTATATTGATATGTGGCAGACTTTCGATACAGCTACGATTGATCGCGAGCTTGGTTATGCACAAACCTACGGCATTAATACAATAGGCGTATATTTGCATTATCTGCTTTGGGAAAATGATAAAGCGGGCTATTTAAATAAAATTGAGACCTTCTTGCAAATAGCCAATCGCCACGGTATAAAAACAGAGTTTATCTTCTTTGATGATTGTTGGGATCATAATCCGCAGCTAGGCGATCAAGGGGCTCCAATCCCCGGAATACACAATAGTCGTTGGATAGAATCACCTGGCGACAATGTGAAAAACAATTATTTTTCAACCTATAAGCCAAAATTAAAACAATATGTACAAGATGTTGTGAATGCGCATTTAAATGACCAACGGATCGCTTTCTGGGAAAATATGAATGAACCTGGCTGCGGCGTGAGCGGATATGCCATGGATATCACCCAAGATCTGATGAATGATGCGCGCATGTGGGTTAAAGATACGGGGACGAGTTTGCCGCAATCTTCTGTGTTTTCGGGAGATAAATTCTCCGATTTCTTCTCTTTCCATCCATACGGCAGTGACTATCCGGGTCCTTATGGTCCGAATGTATTAAATACAGAAAGCATGAATCGCGGCAGCCAATCGGTACCCGGAATTGTACAAAATTATGGAGGCAGAAGTACAGGCTATATCATGTGGGAATTTGGGATTGGGCGCACCAACACTAGATTCCCTTGGGGCAGTCCGTTAAATGCGCCAGAGCCGACGACACCTTTCCATGGTATCGTCTATCCGGACGGACATCCTTGGTCGGTGAACGATGTTGTCGCCTTGAATGGGCCTACAGCAAACATGCCTGTATATACCGTTGATTATTTCAACGACAATTTTACAACGCTGAAGAAATCCTCCATTACACCGCTAATTGACTTTGATTTGAATACAGAAAGAGGCACCGCTTCCCCGGATGCTTCTGCCGGGGTAAATGAGACGAATTATTCCATTCGATGGAATGGGGATATCCAACCTACTATAACGGGAACCTATACTTTTTACGCGAATAGCGATAATATCGCAAGAATATGGGTCAATAATGTGCAGATTGTGAACAAAACTACTGTCGGACGTGCGGATGCCAGCGGAACTATTTCACTTAATGCCATTCAAAAAGCTCATGTGACAGTGGAATATGTACATGGTACAGGCAGCTCAAATATGCATGTCACTTGGTCAGGTCCGAGCCTGACAAGACAAGTGCTGCGTGTATTGCCTAGCAGTGGGATCTCAAGATTAGAATCGAATAATATTATTGGCAATTATATTCGACATCAAAATTCACAAGGCAAGATCAGCAACGACTTTGGTATAAACAACGCATTGATTGCAGATTCGCAGTGGAAATTAGTTCCGGGATTAGCCAATTCAGGCGCAGTGTCGTTTGAATCATTGAACTATCCGGGCAAATTCCTAAGACATCGCAATGGTCAAATATGGTTAGATGCGAATGATGGCTCTGGATTATTTGCCAGTGATGCGACGTGGTGGATACGTCCGGGGTTGGCTAACAGCAATGGGAGGTCGTTTGAATCCTATAACTATGCCGGCGAGTATATTCGACATAATAATTTTATCTTGTATCGAACAGCAATCACAAATAGCTTGGATCAGGCAGATGCCACATTCAATATAAGATAGCTAACACAGATTAACGGCTACACCGACCAGTCTGTTGAGAAACCATTGCTTTAACTTCTGGTTTCTCAACAGCTTTTTGTCTTATGCATGCTCAATATTTTCGAGTAGAAATAATCCGGCTTGCGTCTTCCTGAGAGAAAATCCCTTCCGACGTAATAATTGTTTTTGGAATTTCTCTTCCTTCAGCCAGTTCCTTGACTGCTTTCATGATCTGAGGTCCAAGCAGAGGATTGCACTCTACAGACATATTCAACTTTCCCGCTTCCATCGCTTGAAATGCTGATTTTGTCGCATCTACGGACAACACCAGAATATCTTTGCCCGGCTTTAATCCTACCGCTTGCATGGCACTGATTGCACCCAGCGCCATATCATCGTTATGTGCAAATACCACATCAGGCCTGGTTCCAGTCTGCTTTAATAAGTCCTCCATTAGACGCTTGCCCGAATCATAAGTGAAATCTCCCGATTTTGACGCCACGATCTGGAATGAATTATGCTGTTGCAGTACTTCCTTAAAACCTTGCATGCGTCCTATTGCAGGGGCCGATCCTTCTGTACCCTGTATCTCCGCAATACGTACAGGACCGTTTTTGCTTGTTTCATGCTCGATTAACCATCTTGCAGCACGGCGACCTTCCTCAACAAAATCAGATCCAATAAATGTCGTCCAAAGGGAATCATCCTCTACCTTAACCGTTCGATCGCTTAAGAGAACAGGAATGCCCGCCTGCTTTGCTTCGGTTAGCACTTCATCCCAGCCGGTTTCAACAATCGGACTAAAAGCAATTGCATCGACCTTTTGCTGAATAAAATCGCGAATAATCTGAATCTGCCTGGATTGACTTCCCTCTGCATTTTGCATGATCAACTTAATATTCGAATCCTGCTCAGCGGCTTGGGTGATCGAATCCGTGTTGGCATTGCGCCAGCTGCTTTCAGAGCCTACAACGGCTACGCCAAGCCGTATTGGATGCGCAGGTTGCTTTTGAACCTCGTCTCCCGCTTGCTGCCTTTCCGTTTCCACTAACATTTGTTCCGCATTTTCTTGAGTGATCAGATGACTTCGCAAAATAATTTTTTTCGGCAGCACTTTCTCATGACCAAGAATCTCAATCGCGTATTGGATTGCTTCCTTACCGCCAGTTGGACTTGTAACCGTTCCGCTCAAGATCCCTTTCTTAACCAGCTCGAAGCCGCCGTTAACCGTATCAAGCCCATCAATTCCAAGAATATGCACACCCTTTAATCCCAGTGACTGAACCGCATAATAAGCGCCAAGCGCCATTGCATCACTATGGGCAAAAATGAGACGAACGTTTGGATAATGAGGTAATAATTGACTGATTTCATCTTGTGCCTTATCCCGCTGCCAATCGCCAGCCACCGTTTTTATGACGGATAATTGCAGGTCACGCTTTACCTCGTCATAAAAGCCATTGCTCGTTTCCGTCAAAGAAGGCGATCCTGCTAACCCTTGAATTTCAACGACTCCCCCACCAGAATCGGAAAGTAAACTTGCCGCTAATTTGCCGGACATTTTTCCTATAGAATTATTGTCTGGACCAATAAAAAGCGAATAATCGTACCCGCTGACACCCCTTCCAAGTACAATAACAGGAGTAGTTTGATACACTTTCGCAACAATGGGGGTCAATTTCTCAGAATCGTTCAAAGAAATGACCAAAAGGTCAATCCCGTATTTCATTAATCGTTCAACGTCCTGTGCCTGCTTATCGCTGTTTTCAGCAGCGTCGGTAAAAATAAGCCTGACATTTTTATACTTCGCCGCTTCCTTACGAATCTCATTATTCATCACTACCTGTCGCGGTTCATTGAGATCAGGCTGACTGATGCCGATTAAAATTTTTTTGTCCGAAGTATCGTTCAACTGCGAATGAGCCGAATGTAACCAAATGTAGGAGACCGCTAACATAGTTAAAGTAACGCTCGCAGCAGCAAGCAGCAATCGTTTCCATCCCTTATGATTCATACGAATCTCCGCGCTTTCTATATTCTAATGGGGAAAAGCCCGTTATTTTTTTAAAGGTATGACTGAAATAATGCTGCGAATTATACCCAACTTTCTCTGCAATTTCATAAATTTTCGGATTGGGATCATTTAAATACTGGATCGCTTTCTTAATACGGATATCAGTCAAGCAGTCGATGAACGATTTGCCGAGCTCTTTTTTGAGAAGCTTGCTTAAATAATTGGGATCGACCTTCAGCTGCTCCGCCACTTCGGAAAGCGATAAATCTTCCTTGTAATAGTACGTCTCTAAATACTTTTTTGCAGTCAAAATAATCGGTGTTAACGCACTCGCATGATTCAATTCGGAAAGCAAATTTAGATAAGCGTCTTGAATTTCCCAGCTATCATCCAATAATACATGACAAATCATCACGCCAACGCCAAAATGAGATTTGACAATCAGCTCCAGCTCTGTGTGAAAGGTCATCCATCTGGCTATATCCGCAGCCTGCACAACTGCGGCAATCATCCCCTTACCGACACTAAACACAACAGAGGGTTGAAAGTGCTGGAGCAGCTCGCCCATAACATTTTTCACAGCAAACTCCAACAAAACAGGATCCCAGTTTTTATTAGAGGAGCCCAAGGAAATTTTGCTCAATGGCTTTACTACAAGCAATCCGATGGTTTCGCGAAACAACAACTGAAAAAATTGCAACTCTTCGCCAATCTGCTCATCCGACAGCTTACCTGTAAGCCATTTACGCATAAATTCCTCACGGAGGTAATTAGAGCTTCCTTCCAGCTTGTGATTCATCCAATGGACATATTTTTGCTCGATGCGTTCCTTGCTAAGCACCTGCAAAGCTTTATCGGTGACAGCACTCAACTCGGATTTTTGTACAGGTTTGAGCAAATAGTCGAACACACTCAAGCGTACCGCTTTTTGCGCATACAAAAATTCGTCATGACCGGTAATCACGATGATAATGCACTCCGGCAGCTCTTCCTGCAGACGTTCAATCAGTTCAAGACCATTCATCAAGGGCATATTGATATCAACAAAAAGGATGTCAGGGCGTATTATTTTGGCAATTTCCAAGGCTTCCAATCCATTTTCCGCCTCAGCCGCTACTTCAATCCCTTTGTCTTCCCACGGTAACGCTTTACGCAAGCCGTTGCGAATTCTAGGCTCATCGTCAGCGATCATCAATTTCCACATGGTCATTCACCTCCTCAAATCTTTGCGTAGATTGTATAAGCGGATGATCCACAATCACAGTTGTTCCTTTACCCCATTCAGAAATTACCTTGATCCCATAAACATGACCATAGGTCAGTCTAATCCGTTCATTGACATTAAACAAGCCAAACCCCTCAAATTCGCGGCGTTTATTTCCATCCTGCAAAATCGCGTTAATTTCAATTAATTTGTCCGGCGGAATGCCAATCCCGTCATCGACGATGCGGAAACGAATAATATCATGAATTTGTTCGGCACTAATCTGAATTTTCCCTTTTCCTGTGCGTTCCTTAATGCCGTGATAAATTGCATTTTCCACGATAGGCTGCAATATAAGCTTCAGCACATGAAAACGATGCAGCGCTTCGGGAATATCAAATTCATAGTCCAGCTTTCCGGTATAACGGGTCATTTGAATGATTAAATAGCTTTCAACATGCTTTATTTCATCACGAATGGGTATCCATTCATGTCCTTTGCTCAATCCGATTCTGAAGAGATTCGTTAAGGCACCGATGATTTGAATGATCTCCTCCGAATTGTTGTCCTGTGCCATCCATTGAATGGTATCTAATGTGTTATATAGAAAATGAGGCTTGATTTGTGCCTGGAGCACCTGAAGCTCTGCTTCACGTTTTTTTCTTTGTTCCACATAAACCAAATTAATCAGGTTCTTGATTTCTTCCACCATATGGTTGAAGCTATTTCCAAGCTGACCGATTTCGTCGTTGGTCTGGGTGGTGAAATGCTGATTTAAATCCCCCTGCTGGACCCGCTTCATCAGCCTCATCAATTTACGTACAGGGCGAATAATAGTCCCGGTAAAATACGAGGAAGTCAGCGTAGCCAAAAGTAATGTCACAATAGCGATGATATAGGTGTAGTACTGGATATCGGAAACAACACGCAAATAATCATCGTTCGGGATCACCCCGATAATTCTCCAATTGTTGGCAGCATCGTCCTTATATAAAATACGGTAATCATGTCCGTTTATTTCGTGGGTCAAGCTTCCTTGACCGACATTGTGCAGCCAATCGTTATCAAGTCGATAAACAATCGTATTGACCGGAGAATATACGATATTGCCTCTATTATCCAAAATATAAATGAAGCCCGATTGCCCAAGATGAATATTATCAAAAATTTTCTTGATCATATCCAGCCGCAAATCTATCAGAAGCACACCAATGATTTTTCCCGTACTCGGGTCATTGACGGCACTGACTAATGAAAGGACATCATTGGAGCTATAGTTCTGATTTGTCGCGATATTGCGACCGATCGGATTACTTAACAAGGCCACTTTTCCCGGCTCATCCACCGCATGTCGATACCATTGTTCATTGGTTAAAGGATCCCGGCTGATACGATGCATTTCAAATCCTAGAAACTGATCGTTCTGGCTTACAAGCATCATTCCCGCTATTTCCGGATTGCGTTCTGTATAAGTGCGGAGCACAGCATTCACTTGAGCTGCCTGTGTCTGGTTGGAAAGCTCCTTTTCGCTAGACAGCAGAAATCGGTCGATGACAGGATCACGACCGACATAATACAGCACGTCTTGCAAATGATTGATATAAAAATCGACATTACTTTCTACTTGATGAATCATCTGGAGCGTGTATTGGTCCGCTTGCGTTTCGGAAAAATCACTGTATTTCTTGCTTCCCCAGAAGCTTAAAGTGAAGATGGTAATTAAAATAATCAGGAATAACATCGTGTTTAACTTGAAACGGATGCTGCGGTCCTGCCAGTATCTTTTAAAGATCCCCACGGATGTTCCCCTTTCTTGTTTCAGAACATACAATTAATTTTCATTATACTGAAAGCGTTTCGCTTTTTACATCACTTTTTTTCGCATAATCCGGCTTTGCTTTCTTCTCCCGACGTGATATAATCGCACGCTGCAAAGCAATAAAAATAAACAGAAGGATGCCTATCACAATCTTAGTCCACCAAGAACTGAGCGTCCCTTGAAATATGATCATAGTCTGAATGGTACCCGCGCTAAGCACTCCGATCATGGGTCCGAGCAAATAACCAAAGCCGCCTGTCAATAAAATACCGCCGATAACACAGGCGGCAATAGCATCAAGCTCACCGCCAACTAAATGCAGCGCATACCCTGAGAGCATATAGAAGGTGAATACAATACCTCCAAGCGCTGAGCAAAAACCGCTAAGCGCATAAACGGCCATTTTAGTGAATTCCACCGGAAGTCCCATGAGCGCGGCAGAACGTTCACTTCCGCCAACGGCATACACATTGCGTCCGAAAGCAGTAAAACGAGACACATAAATGGCTGCGGCGACTGTAACCAATGCAATAATTACGCCAATGGAGATATGTCCGCCGCCAAAAATGGAAACTTTCGCATTTGAAATGGCTTTATAGGTCGGATTATCAATGATAATGCTCTCCGTACTAATCAGATAACAAACGCCGCGAGCCAAAAACATACCACCCAGTGTCACAATCCAGGGATGTATATTAAAACGGCAAATTAAATATCCTTGACCAAGGCCAAAAAAGGACCCAAACACTAAAACGATTGGGATAACGAGGTAAGCAGGCATACCATGCTTCAGCAAATCTGCCGAAATGAGACTAATTAAAGCAATTAACGAGGCGACAGACAGATCGATGCCGCCGGTAATAATAACAAATGCCATCCCGGTCGCGACGATAATTAAAAATGCGTTGTCGATAAACAGATTTAAAAATACTTGCATCGAGAAAAAACCGGCAAACATCGCCGAGCCGACACCATATAACAGCAAAAATAAAAACACGGTTGCCCAAATCGTAATATTAGACTGCGTAATTCTAAATTGAAGCTTCACGAGTATGCGCCTCCCTTACATTTGCTTTTTTATGCCAATGAATCAGCTTGCTGCGGAACTGCTCAGATTGAAGCAGGCTGACCAGAATGACAACAATCGCTTTGACGACCATAACCGACTCCGGCTTTACGCCCAATGTATAGATAGTCGTCTGTAAGCTTTGAATGAACAGGGCGCCGACTAAAGTGCCGCCTAAGTAGAATCGTCCCCCCTGCATGGAGGTGCCGCCAATAACAACGGCAAGTATAGCGTCAAGCTCTATCCACAAGCCGGCATAATTGGCATCCGCACCGGTAATATTGGAGGAAATGATGATGCCGGATAAAGCGGCGCAAAAACCGCTGATTACATAAACAAAAAACATAATCCGCCTGGAACGAATGCCTGCGAATGCGCTGGAAACACGATTTACGCCAATGGCCTCCAAAAATAAACCTAAAGCCGTTCGCCTCATGAGCAGGAAAAGGAGAATAAATAGGACCAATGCCAAAATGATCGCAAATTGAATCCCAAACAAAAAACCAGAACCGATATATTTGTAGGAGACATTCGAAATCGTAATAATCTGCCCGCCTGTAATGAGCATGGCTATTCCTCTTCCAACTGTCATCAGAATAAGCGTGGCGACCATAGGCTGAATGCCCATCTTTGCAACCAGCATTCCGTTCCAACAGCCGCAAATGACCCCTGCTGCAAGTCCGGCCGCTAAAGCTGCCCAAAACGGTACATGCTGCTGCAGCAAATAGGCGGATAAGCAGGCGGAAATGGCTACAACCGATCCAACCGATATATCAATGCCGCCTTTGGCGATGACAAGAGTCATCCCGAGGCTAATAATAATCAAGGGTGTGCCACGGTTCAAAATATCAATCAAGAGACCGAATAGATGACCGTTATGAATTTGAATCTCGAAAAAGCCGGTATTAAAAAAAAGGTTAAATAACATGATGAGCGCAAGACCCATCAACGGCCAAACGATCTTGGAGCGTAAAATACGCCTATACATGGTTTGCAAGCGCATGAGAATCCTCTCCTCCTTCTGCAATCATTGCCATGATGCGGTTTTCATCGCATTCGTCTCCGGATAATTCACCAATGACTTCGCGGTCACGCAGTACCATAATACGATTGCAGCAGCCAATCATTTCTTCCCATTCAGAGGTAATCAATAATAAAGTCATGCCTTCGGCAGCTAAAGTTAAAATTAATTTGCGAATTTCCGCTTTAGAACCTACATCAATGCCGCGCATGGGTTCGTCCAGAATCAAAAATTTCGGATCCGTGGCAAGCCATCGGGCCAAAATGACCTTTTGCTGATTACCCCCGCTAAGCTGATCAATGCGCTGTTCCATGCTTGATGTCTTGATCCCAAGCAATCGAATATACCGCTCTGCGATTTCCTGTTGTTTACTTAACGGTAAATAAGCAAAAATGCCTCGTTTACCCTGTAAAGCAAGGATAATATTCTCACGGACAGAAAGCTCGCCGACAACGCCTTCAACCTTGCGTTCCTCGGGACAAAAAGCAATCCCAAGCTCAATAGCCTTTTGCGGAAACATGGTTCGAATCTGTTGATTGTTAATTACAATAGTCCCTTGGTCCGCTTTATCAATGCCGAAAAGCAGCTTTGCAGCTTCAGTCCGACCCGACCCAAGCAGGCCGGCGAGCCCAACTACTTCACCCCTGCGAATCGTCAGATCAAAGGGCTCTATGGAGCCTTTGCGTCCGAGCCTTTGCGTTGAAATCCAGAGGTCACCGCTTTCAGCTTGCATGCTTGCCCTTGCTTGCAGCTCATCATTCCAATCTCGACCGATCATTTTGGAGATAAGCTCAATCCGAGGCAGCTCCTCGGTACGATATTCACCGACAAACTCACCATTGCGCAGTACAGTAATCCGATCAGATACCTCGTAAACCTGTTCCATAAAATGTGTGACGAATAGAATGGCCATGCCTTCATCTCTTAGCTTACGCAAAATTTCAAACAAATGCTGAACCTCTTGCTGATCAAGGCTGGAGGTAGGCTCGTCAAGTATTAATACGCCTGATGAAATATCGACCGCCCTTGCAATGGCTACCATTTGCTGTATGGCTACTGAATAATCCGACAATGGTGTTCTTACATTGATTTTGATATTCAAACGATTTAGCAACGCCACTGCGTTACGTTCCGTCTTTCGCCAATCAATTCCACCCCAACGGTTCTTTGGAAGACGACCGATAAATAAATTTTCAGCTACAGATAAATTCGGACATAAGTTTACTTCCTGATAAACGGTACTGATGCCAAGCGATTGCGCTTCCTGCGTGGATTTAATAAATACCTCCCGCCCATTAAAAAGAATGCGGCCCTCGTCTCTCTCATAAACACCGGTCATCACTTTAATCAACGTTGACTTTCCTGCTCCATTCTGGCCCATAACTGCATGAATCTCTCCGCGCCTCAGTTGAAAATTCACTTTAGTCAAAGCCCGAACCCCTGGAAACGATTTGCTGACTCCCTCCATGACAAGCAATGGATTCTCCTGCATGATATAACCTCCTATCCCACTAGGTATTAAATTCTGTATGATCTGCAGCATAAGAAACGGAATCAAGAGCTGCTTTCGGGCTCTTGATTCCGTTATGCATCCGATGCTTCTTAGTTTTAGTATAAACGTGTTGGTAGAGCGTCAATTGCTTTTTGACCTGTATAAGTATCTTCTTGCGATTTAATCCACTTCTCTACTTGCTTGCCTGCCTTCAGATCCTTAGCAGCCTGGAATACTTGAGGTCCAAGTAAAGGATTACATTCGACTACGATATTCGACTTTCCGTCTTTGATCGCTTGGAATGCATCTTTGATACCATCTATAGATACGATTTTGATATCTTGGCCCGGCTTTAATCCTGCTTCTTCAATCGCTTGAATCGCACCCATCGCCATATCATCGTTATGTGCGAATACAGCGTTGATTTTTTTGCCATCCGCAGTTTTCAACAGTGCTTCAGTTACTTCTTTTCCTTTGGCACGGCTAAAGTCACCATTTTGGTCAACTGTTACTTTGAATCCTGCATAATTTTTAATTTCGTCTTCGAAGCCCTTTTTGCGATCAGTAGCCGCGCTCGCGCCGACAGTACCTTCAAGCTCAGCAATATTCAACGGCTTATCCTTACCCACCAAATCAGCCAATAATTTAGCTGCATTATGACCTTCGGTGATAAAGTCGGAGCCAATGAACGTATTGTACAAATCTGCGTTCTTCTGATCGATATTTCGGTCAACTAGGATGACCGGAATATTCGCTGACTTTGCTTCGTTAAGTACGGTTTCCCAACCCGTATCTACAACAGGGGCGATCACGATAACATTGACCTTTTGTGCAATAAATGAACGAACAGCTTTAATTTGGTTTTCTTGTTTTTGCTGTGCGTCAGAGAACTTCAATTCGATCGTCGGATCCTTTGCCGCCGTATCTTGAATAGATTTGGTCTCTGCCGTTCTCCAAGCGCTTTCCGCTCCTTCTTGAGCAAAGCCTACAACAAGTTTTTCACTACTAGACCCACCGCTTGCAGTTGCCGTTGCTTTAGACCCATCAGGAGTTGTAGCTGTCGCTGTTGTGTCTGTTTTAGCGCTGCCGCATCCTGCCAATAATCCGAATACAAGAACTGTGGCTGCCATTCCGCAAATCATTTTGCTGCTTTTAATCATTTGTAAATCCTCCTTTGATTTTTTACTACAGCTTTATTGTAGAAAATCTGCAAAGGTAAGTATTTACATTAAAAAGTCTTTTTGTGCGTTTTTCCGTGTTATATCGCATTCACTGCAAGCCCCTTCTACACGTTGAATTATTTTTCCCTTATGTATAGGCGTAAGTATGCACGTTGGTAAAACCGAAAATCGGATGTAGGAAGCCATGATGAGAAAAGTTCGTAGTTTTGCTATGCGATTTGATAACGTTCAATAGTTCCTGGCGTGACTCTCCGAGATAACGTTCAGCATCAGCCTAGCTAATAAACTCCTTTGGGTGCCATTATATCCGGTCCACGCATTTTATTCGTTCGGTCAAGCATGTTTCCAAGATCAACTGGTTTGATAGTCTATCTAAGGCGACTAAATTATCCGCAAAAAAGAGAGAGGTATAATTTTCCAGAAAAAATTCACACCTCTCGGAAGAACTTTTCTAGACTCATTCAATCATTAGTGCCAATACTGTTTCTCGACATCCCTACTTGACGCACTGAGGCACGCTCGATCAATTGAGTCGAAATAAATACCAACTCTGGTATATAGTCAGGATTTTCAATTCGTCTTAGTATCATTTGGACCGCCCTGGAACCGATTGCTGCCTTCGGAACGCTCACCGTAGTAAGCTTGGGAGTCATAAGCTCCGTTATCGTAAGATTATCGAAACCAATGATTGAGACGTCATCGGGACAACTTACGTTACAATCGTTCAATATTTTCA
>JAQBPR010000061.1 GCA_028287395.1 Bacilli bacterium | reverse complement strand
TATGGCCTGAAATCCCTTCATTGATAACTGTAATTCCGTCTTTTGGCCGACGCAGTTCGAGCAAATGCCGCAGAATTTCGAGCCAGGAAAGAAGATCATCTGTCGTGCTTTCGCCGACGCCAATTATTGTCTCTCCCTTTTTAAATGGCAATTGGTCGACTCTATCCGCAAAAGCTGGATCTTCCAGCAATTCTTTTGCCGCGTCCTGCGCTTGCTGCTGCAGCTGTTTTTTTGTCAACTGATAGCTTACTACATCCATTCCATAAAGTGCTGCAATCAAACTCTCGTCCATGTTGTTTACGAAGCTCAGCATCTTCTCGGGATGCTGGAACTGAACCAGTTTCAACCATTGTGGGTTTAATGTATTTTCCATAAATCTGACCACTCCGTTTCTTGTTTCCTATTGTTTACCTCATGAACATTCCGCCGTTTACTTCCAACGTCTCTCCCGATATAAATGCGGAAAGGTCAGAAACCAAAAACAACACACTGTTCGCCACATCCTCTGGCAATCCTTCTCGGTGTAGCGGTATGCTTGCGATAATAGACTTGCGGATTTCATCCGTTTTATAGCGATCATTCGATGTATTAGCAATCACTCCAGGGGCAATAGCATTGACACGGATCCCTTTACCAGCAAATTCTTTCGCGATATTCTTAGTAAAGGTCAGCATCGCACCTTTGGCTGCTGCATAAATCGCAATGCCTAAACCTCCGCCACTGTGTGCCGCCAAAGAAGAAATATTAACTATGTTGCCCGTTCCTTTTTCAATCATGGAAGGTAACACTGCTTTGCTCAAGAATACGCAGGACTTGAAATTGGAATCCATCATTTGCGTGTAATAATCCTCTGTCATTTCTGTGATTGATGCCCGACCACTCATTTGTCCGGCATTGTTGACCAGAATATCGATGGAAGAGCCAAAATAGGCATGGATCTTGTTTACTAAATAATCCATTTGTTGGACATCTGTAAGCTCTGCTTGGAATGCCTTTGCCTGTCCCCCTGCCTCTTCTATTCGGCGAACCGTCTCTTCTGCGCTAGCCTTGTTGTTCAGATAATGAACAGCGACAACCGCTCCGAAGGATGCTAACCGAATGGCAATGGCGCTGCCAATTCCCCCACTCCCTCCTGTGACGAGTGCAATTTTCCCAGTTAACTGAATGCTCATTCCCATTCCTCCTATTAAATGTTGTCATACCCTATCTTCATTTCCTACACTACCTGTTAATTATCACAAAACGATGCTGGAAAAAGTCACAAAGCGATCACCAAGGAGTTACAATCCAGTTCTACCCGCAAACAACGAGATTTGATATGGTACAATACATCCAAGATCCTATTTGATTTGTTATTGGAGGTTTTCTTATGCACAGCAAACGTACCGTATTGATCGTTGACGATGATCAAACAATCGTGGAATTGATGCGCGATTTTCTTGATGATGAGGGGTTTGGTGTGATCGAAGCATTTAATGCCGACATGGCTTTGGATATTTTGAGCCAAACGATGGTGGACTGCATTCTCCTGGATATTATGATGCCCGGCCTGAATGGGTTCGAGCTCTGCCGACAAATTCGACGGACCAATGATACGCCTCTTCTATTCCTCAGCGCGCGCGGCGAGGACGTTGACAAAATACGTGGTTTGAGCTTGGGCGGGGACGACTATATTGTCAAATCTGCCACTCCAGAAGAGGTCGTGGCACGCATTAAGGCCGTGCTCCGCCGTTACGGAAAGAATGATAGGGACCAAAAGCTTGAAATGGATTTTGATCGACTGGTGCTTGATTTAAAAGCGCATGAAGCAAGAATTAACGGTCAACCGGTGCCTTTTACGCCCAAGGAATTCGAGATCCTTCGTTTATTTTTGGAATATCCGCGTCAAGTGTTTACCTATGATCAACTACTGCAGCGCTTTTGGGATGGTATCGGTGACAAGCATACGGTTACTGTCCATATCGGCCGGATTCGCGAAAAGATTGAAGTTGATTTCAAAAATCCCAAGCTCCTTACCAATGTTTGGGGAGTCGGTTATCGGTTTGAGGGGGTGCGAAAATGAAGCCATTGAGAATACGACAGTGGATGTTTGTGGGCATGTTAATCGTACTCGTTATCCCTCGCTTGTTCTATGAAATTCCGAGCTTTCTCGATCACAATATATTCGAACGCAATCTGCAATTACAGCAGCAAACAGCATTAGCGACTACATTACGAGAAGTGACTGCTGGTGTTTCACGTTGGAAGGACACTGACTGGCAAGCTGATCTGCGCGAAAAAGCCTTTCAATCTCATTTAGGGGTTTTACTTCTGGATTCTTCCGATCATGAGATTTTTCGTTCCATGTCTAGTGGGTCAGAAAAAAATCCTGATCGACAAGCAGTTGTAATGGAAGGAAGTCAGCTGATGGGGAGTGTGCTCTTATTCGTTCCAAATAAAGGAAGTGTTTTGGCTTCTCTTTTTGCAGTGGTCGCTGCGGCTTGTGCGATTCTTTTTATTGGCTATCAGATGGGCCGGGTTGTTGTAAAACCTCTTGAAGCTATGAGCGCCGCTGCTAGACGGATCGCTGGAGGCGATCTTGAGTTCGAACTGCCTAGATCAACCGTCGCAGAAGTCGCAGATGTACGCGCAGCTTTCCAGACTATGGGCAATGGTCTCCAGGAATCGCTGACACGTCAGTCTAAATTGGAAGAAGAACGACGTTTCTTTATCAGTGCAATCGCTCACGACCTAAGGACGCCGTTATTTGTCATGCGCGGTTTTTTGATGAGGTTGAAACGAGGACTTGCAGATAATCCGGAAAAAGCTATGAAATACATCACAATTTGTTACCAAAAAGCCGAACATCTCGAACGCCTTGTTTCCGATCTCTTTTCTTACACGAAGTTGGAGTACGCGGAACAAACCATTCACCAAGAGCAAGTAGATTTCAATTCATTATTATCTGAAACGCTTAATGATTTTCGCTCTATTGCTCAGGAAAAAGACGTGGTGATTCTTTATGAATCTCCAAATGAACGATGCATGCTTCAGGGAGATGCTCATTTACTGAGACGTGCGGTGGGAAATTTAATAGATAATGCACTCCGGTATACCCCCCCAACTGGTAGGATTGAAATAAAGTGTCAGAAGGAAAATACACGGATAACTTTCACAGTCGAAGATACTGGACCCGGAATTTCCGATTTAGCTTTACCACATATCTTCGAGCCTTTCTATCATGGCGATGCTTCAAGAAATCCGCAAAACGCGAGCACCGGGCTTGGACTTACGATTACACAAAGAATTCTGCGATTACACCAGGGAGATCTAACGGTTCAAAATC
>JAQBPR010000047.1 GCA_028287395.1 Bacilli bacterium | reverse complement strand
TTACATTGTATTTTAGAACAAAAAATGGAGGTACTTGTGGGTTAACAGTCAGTGCTGAAGAGATAAATGATAAGAGTAATATTATTAAGTTAATTGAAAAACAGAATATCCAATAAAAGAAGTATTTTATCTAGTACATGATCTATTGTGCGAATTGGATTTGGTGGACTTTTGGTGGAGTCCTAGAAATAATTCATGAATATTACTAGATATTATAAGATACAATAATCCCGCCAATCCTTGATGGGAAAGGCTTTGCAGATATTAAAAAGTACTTCAAAACACCAATACCCTGCCTTGAGGGGGTAGTGCCTTCGGGTGTGAGGGTTCAAATCCCTCTGACCGCACCATACATATTAATGCTCGGAACCCTTGATAAGGGTTCTTTCTTTTTGTCTAATTTTAAAATGAGTTGTCTTACAATGATAACTCATATACTAATTTGGCGAATATTGGTATGATATTGTTAAATTACTTTGGAGTAACTAACCATGAAAATAAATCAATCAGAGTGGTTAAAAGAACTTGAAAAATCATATAAAATAGGTATGGAATTAGGAAATGAAACATTTGATTACAAGCATTATCTTGTTTATTTTGATGGATACGGATGTTATGAATTTATCTCAAGAGAAGTAATTAAAGGAATTGATTTTATTTGAAGTTTAAAAGTGATTTGAGGTGGTGAACAATGCTTGTAAAAGGATTTAGCCATGCAACTATAAATGTAAAAGACCTAGCTGAATCATTACATTTTTATGTAGATTTACTTGGAATGGAAGTAGTACATAAGGGGAAAAGAGATGCTTATTTAGAATGGGGAGATGCTTGGGTATGTCTTCAAGAACGACCTGAATTTTATGAGATGAAAGAAGAGTTATTAGGAGTAGACCATATAGCCTTTTATATAACAGAGGAAAATTTTAAAAGTGCAGTCCAATTACTAAAAACGAATAATATTACCATTGTTAGAGAACCTGTTGAAAGAGGAATGGGTTTATCTGTTATTTTTATCGATCCTAACGGGACTAAATTAGAATTGCACACGTCCACTTTAGCTGAGAGAATGACAGTTTGGGAGTAATGTGCATGTTTAGCTGCTATAAGATAAAAGTAATATTTTAATGGGATGGCGATTAACAATTCAGGAGGCATTTATGTATAGATTACTATTAGTAGTTATTTTCTTTCTTATGATTACAGGATGTAAGTTAAGTCCTACCTCTAATGTTTCTATTACTAGTTCACCTTTAGTAGTTACTTCTACAAGTTTGCCATTAACACAAACGGTTACACCTGAAAAAATACAAGAATCAACACCAGTCCAAACATCAACGCCAATACCAACGAATCTGACTCCATCTCCAACAGCTTCAATAGAGACTATTGCTATTGCTGAATCAGATTCTAATGGAAATATTACGTTAGGAGAGTATGCAGTAGCAAATGAGAGTCCTTTTAATTATGGTAGTGCGGTCGTAACTTCAAAAGGAACTGGTTTATATCATATTAATATTGAAGTGGTACGTCTTTACAGCCATCATTTGGGAAATATTGAGTCGGATTTTAATATTACCTCAGGAAAAATAAATTTGTTAGATAAAGAGATGACAGATGTGGATATTACATTTTCCCAAAATAAATTAATTATCGATTACCCTGAATCTAGTAGGTTTGGTGGAGCTAATGCTGAACCTAAAGGAACGTATTATTTAAAGAATACAGGAATAGAAGATACTAAATTTTTAAAAGAATTATTTGATTCCGTTAATTTAGGGGAGTCTTACAGAAACGGATTTACTGATGTTTATGTGACTGCCCTCAATGGAAGTAATCAACTTATGTTACTACAATCAAAAAGCAGTATAAATAGATTTAATATTGTGTCTGAATATGTAGTTGTATACAGTGAAAAAGAAAATAAATTTAATTTCATCGGAGTAGTTCATGATATTCATGATGTTGATATTAAAAAGATTAGTGATAAATTAAAAATTCTTGGATTTGAACAAGATACAATTTATAGAACCCTTAAGAAAGATGCAAATGATCGTTATATAAATGTTCGTATGAATAGATTCGATAACGGTGAAATAGACGGAATAGATAAACCTTTGACTGACCAAGAAGCATTTTACGTTGCGACAGGTGAAGAAGGAAAAACAGGAATATCAGATAATCGCCGTGATAAAAATAATATCGGTTCAATATTTATTACTGAAGTAGATCATTCAGATGATAAAACTGTAACAATTCACAAGTATGAAGACGTAAGGAATGATGAAAAGGATACTCATACAGCTACAAGTGATTGGATAACTGTAGAGCGATTAAGTGGTAATATTAAAGGTATTCTTGAAGGAAACTAGCATTATAGAAATCCAAATAAAAGGGGGATTTCATTTAGTTTACTGAACCATGACTTTATGGAGATAAGTAAATTTAATTTAAATTACTGGAGGAATTATGATAGAAAATCAAATAAAAGAAATTGCATTAAGTGAAATAATAAATCCTACCTATGAATTAACGAAGCAATATTTAAAAGTTAATCCTTTGGTCTTTACGGAGGGTTATCCAGTGATTGAAGACATTATTATCGACTTTGAGTCGAAAATAGCAGAAGTATATTTTCCAATTCTTAACGAGAAGTACTATTTCGTTATATATCTTGATATTGAACCAGATGTATCTATCAGAATAATGAATATGAGCGCTGGAAATAGAGTTTATTTTAGTATATCTTCTGAAACGCTAAGTTACGATGAAATTGTTGAGGACTTTATATTACAACAAACACGTTCTTGGAAGAAGGGGGAATTAATTCCGAGAAGAGATGTTGAGAGATATTATGAGGAGAGCGGTTTTATGTTTGAACCCAATCCAAAGAGAACAGGGGAAGTCGAGAAAAAAGTTGAACACTTATTGAAATTGCTGTATCCTTTCCAGAATAAAATGAATAAATTTGAAAATGATGCAATTATGGAAATTCAGGTAAGTTATTACGGTTATAAAGAGCAGATGTGGGGTATTCATCTAAAGAAAGAATTATTAAAACAATTGAGCAATTTAAATCTTACTTTGGACATTGATTTATATGCTAGTGGTGCTGATCTAGATCATTCGTAAATGAATTCACAGCCAATAAATGAATGTTTTCATGGTAATGATATTTGGAATTTTCAAACGGGGGGGTAATTTATGAAGCAAATGATATTAATTATTATTATAGTATTGGCTTTAAGTGGGTGTTCAAATAATAACATCAAAGTCGAAACAATAATAACCCTTAATCCAACAATCGAACCTTCGGGTACTTCAGGAATTACTCCAACAAGTACTGTAAACCCTACAATAACACCTACAAGTACTTCAAGTAACAAAGGTGTGAATTTAAGTGAAAGTGATGCTTTGTCTCTAATAAAATCGAAGTTAGATGAAGAATCTCTTAGAGTTTCATCGCTAGGAATAGGTGGGATAGATGATAATGGCAATTACATTATTAGACAATCTAGTAAAGCAACAACTGTGGTAATGGAATGGTATCATGTTAATCCAGTTTCTAAAGAGATAACATGTGAAATATTGAAGGATATGTGTTTAATAACGGTTACTAATTCTTCATTACCAACACAGACGCCAGATATAAATAGTGATCATTTAAAAGCGTTGGAATTAGCTAAAGCTTTCGCAAAAGAAAAATTAAGTAAATTTCACTATGTTGAAGGTATAACGTATATTGAATTTGCTAACGAAGATAACGGAAAGATAGTATTTCATGTTTATAATCCTGGAAGTGGGATGACAGATACAATAGATTGGTTAACAGTTGATCTAGAAAAAAATACCGTTACCGCAATGTTTAATAAGGATATAAATACAGTAACAAAAGCAACCTATCAAAAAAAATAGTGCATTATTTGAAAGTGCTGATGAAAGAATATTTTTATTAGAATTAATCTTGGCACATGTGAAGTACAGATACCTTAAAAAGGGGACAATGAAATGTTTTTAAAAAAGAAATACTACATTGCAGGTTGGGAAATTGATGCTGACAATCCAACTGATTTTTTGGTTAATCATTGTACCGACAAAAAAGGACACGAATTCTTTTGCCAACTTCAGAGTGGCTTAATAGTAGAGAATACTTCAAATGATATATATACGATCTATAAATGTGAGTTTGACGGTGAAGAGATAATAAAAGAAGTAAAATACGAACAATTAGAGATACCTAATTTAAATCTTAATGAAAACAAAATATTCTTGTTGAAAAAAGATAGTAAAGGAATACATAATATCGGTGGAAAAATACCAGAGAATTTAATATTACCTCATTATGACAACATGAAAACACCATTTCAATATATAGGAACGATTAGTGGGGGTGACCCATCATTTAAGTGGATCGGAATAGATAAATTAAATATTATATATCCCCTTTGCGAATATGGTAACAATGGCATCTATCTGGATTATGCGAATCCCAATATTCCAATAATTTTGAATCCAGAAACTTTTTATGATTCTTCTCCTAATCCTGAATTAGATTCTAATCGCATTGAGTTTACTCAATCATTATATTCTACTACAAATAAACTAGTGGCCGAAGATTTTGAAGATAATAATGATTTATTATTATGTGGCGTTCCATTATGGTATCAAAATCCCGAAATGCCAAGATGTCCAAAAACAGGTGAATTGCTAAAATTCTTATGTACAATAAATTCTGATCCGGAAATTAAAATCGTTGGTGATCGTCCGAACCTATTATTTGATGATTACCTGATTTTCGGAGATGTAGGTCATTTGTTTGTTTTTTATCAACCAGATTCTAAAGTTCTATTCTTAACAGCACAATGGTAGTTTCACACTAAACGAAATAATGTATTTATAGGAAATACAAATAATTTATAATGTATTATTACTGGAATAATTCAATTGTATTTTAAGGGAGATATTTTATGGATTACATAACTGGTAAGGTAACTAGTTTATTGTTAAAAGTTTTATTGAGTCTTTCTACACTAGGTGTACCCCTGTCAAGATACTAGACACATAAAATAGAGAAAGTTAAGCTGCTTCTTTAAGCTTTTTTTCAAATTCATTTGGCGTGAGATAGCCGATTGTGCCATGGATACGATTGCTGTTGTAGAAGCACTCGATGTAGTCAAAGAGATGTTTTTTAGCCCCAACACGCGTTTTAAACTTATGGGGATAAACAAGCTCCTTCTTAAGTACACTGTGGAAAGCCTCAATACAAGCGTTGTCATAGCAATTGCCTTTACGGCTCATACTGGGTTTCATTTGATACATTTTGAGTTTGTTTTGAAAGTCATGAGAAGCATATTGAGTACCGCGATCCGAATGGAATACAAGACCTTGTCCCGGGCGTTGCCTTGCGTAAGCACGTTCTAATGCATGAATGACCAAGTCCTTCGTCATACGGTCGCTAATTTGCCAACCTACGATTTTTCTTGTGCACAAGTCCATCACGCTAGCTAAATAAAGCCAGCCCTCACTTGTGGCAATGTAGGTGATGTCACCCACCCAGACCTTGTTTAGTTCGGGTACATTAAACTGTTGATTCACCACATTCTCGTATACAGGTAACTGGTGATTTGAGTTCGTTGTTGCCTTGTACTTTCGAACGGTTTTAGACTTTAATTTATTCTCTTGCATGATGGTTCGAACCGTTCGTTCCGATACCTGTTCCCCTTCACGAGCTAGCTGTTCTTTCACTTTCCGAGAGCCATACACTTGTTTCGATTGATTGAAAATACGTAAAATATTCCGGGTGAGCTTGACTCTACGTTCCTTACGTTCACTAGGTTTTCGCTTACTCCAATCGTAATAACCGCTCCGAGAAACGTGTAGAACTGTGCACAACTTTGCGACGGGATAATGACGGCGGTGTTGGTGTATATATGCAAATCTCACTTCCGGTCTTTTGCAAAGTAGTGCATAGCTTTTTTTAAGATTTCGTTCTCCATTTCCAAATCACGGATACGTTTCTGCAGCTCACGTTGTTCCTTTTCGTCGGCCTTTAGATTCCCACTACCACGAAAAGCATTCCCAGCATCCTGTTGTAATTCACTTTTCCAGCGATATAGGGAATTTACAGAAACCTCAAG
>JAQBPR010000042.1 GCA_028287395.1 Bacilli bacterium | reverse complement strand
AATAAAGGACTTGCTGAATACTACTATGAGAAATGTAAATCTCTTGAAACAATATTCGGAAGCACCGAACTGCTTCATTACGCCTTAATCACAAACGATCGGCAAAAGTTTATACTTGTTGCTGATCAACTATCCGAACAACAACTTAAAGATAATGACATATCTAAATTTCTTTTGCTTGCTGCTATGGTTTGGAAAGATTCAAGCTACCTGAAAATTACTTCTATTTCTGAAGATGAGCCTCTTTATCAGCTATTCCATGCGATTTTGGCATTATTGGAAGAAAACCGATTCGTTTCCTTAGTCGAAGCGGATGCATCCTCCATTTTACAAATGGCCATAGAACTTTTTAATTTACAATACTTCGATACCTTTGACTGGTTCATAAATCTCTATTATACACCGTCGCTCATTAATCAAATCGCCAACTATTTCCATTCGTTGCATAAATTTGCTTTGGCAATTGATTATTACTCTTTACTATTAAACGAGAATCAGTTATACAGCATAGGCTACGAGAATTTAGCAAATTTATATATAGTACAAGGAGAAGTTGAGGAAGGTCTGAATTTCCTAGAAAATGCCATTAAATTGAGCCCCCATCAAATCAATCTGTATTTATATTTATGTTCTCATTGTAACGATCCGATTAAAAAAGAAGATTATAAAACTCAATTTTTGGATCGATTCCCTCAGTACAGTGGTTTATCCTTTATTACAAAGATATAGTCCAATAAACACAAAAAAGAAAAGAATAACTAAACTACATAGTTAATCTTTTCTAATTGTGTTTATCTATAAAATATCCGTCTGATTGCACAAAAGCATTATTATAGCCACCTCTTACTTTACTGCCATTAGTTATACTTTTTAATTGAATGGCAACCCCTGATTGATAATCCAGCATTTTTTGCTTTACTATTTTTTCCAAATCAATACATTCCGTCACTTGTTGCTTGATGTATATTGGAATTTTAGCTGAGTCAACCTCTTTCAAAGCATTCTCAATTTTATGTGTTATCTCCGTTTGTTCGACTTGATATTTATTTAATAATTCATTACTCATCTCATTTTCCAAAGACAATGCAATAATGTTCTTTGTTGTTTCTTTTAATTCTTGAAACAACAAAGAAATAATCTGTTGCGAATCCGTCATACGCCAACCTTGGATTGTGTTTTGATTAGTTTAAGCGCTTCTACCCAAGTATCTCTAAGCTCTGTTATAAATCCTATACAAATTTGTAAACTTTCTGGATCTAACTTGGTGTTGGCTTCAAATAATTTTTCTTTAAAATACACATAAAGTGATGATAAACTTTTTGAAATTTCATACTTATGATTCAAAGTAATCAAAAGCTCATCTAAAATATCTTGGCATTTGATAATATTAATGTTTTTCTTTTCATATTCTTTGTTTTCAAGATCAGTCATG
The DNA here is from genome assembly GCA_028287395.1 of Bacilli bacterium. Taxonomy (GTDB): domain Bacteria; phylum Bacillota; class Bacilli; order Paenibacillales; family NBRC-103111; genus Paenibacillus_AC. Next base: position 40,330 of record JAQBPR010000042.1, on the reverse strand, counting down.
GCTTGTTTCATAAATCTAAGACAACCATTAAATAACATTAGAGTAAGCTCACCAGGTATTGCAGTGTTGACACGAGTTTGGGAATATTGGTTATGTGCTTGACTACTCATCTTGTATCCTACCTCTTTTCATCAAAAATAGCCCCGCTTATTTCTTGCAGCTTATCCATTAAATCCAAAAACTTATCCGACGGAATTTCTCTTACGACCTCATTCGTCTCTGCATTGACTACTTTTATTATTATATCACTAGAGTTTTTATGAACACTATACTCAAACTTCATTGGTGTTCCTGAAAGAATTTTGTTTACCTTATCCACTGCTTTTTGTACAGCTTCATCCGAAACAGATTGAACCGTCTTTTTGTTATGATCTGTATTTTGTATCGGTGTAAGAGATGGAACAAAATTTTTAGTCGTATTATCCGCCGAGGCAGAATCTGAAGGCTTCGCAGGATAAACAATTTGTACCGGTGTATCATAGCTAATCTGTGTGCTACTTATTGAAACGGGATTTATCGACATTATGTTCATATCCTTTCTAACCTAGCTTGGCTAAAGCGGCAATTTGAGCATTGCTATTTCCAATTGCTGTATCCATCATGCTAAACTGCTTGTAATAATATTCTTCCTTCTTGGACAACTTTCCATCGAAGTCACTGATTTTTGTATCTAAATTACGAAGTTGTAATCCTATATCAGTACCCGCATCATTTGCAATTGAATTGACTCCGCCCGCTCTATTCAGCAGCCTCGTAAGCGTGATATTAATCCTATTAAACATACCTTGAGCAATTCCTTGATTACTCGTAGGCTGTTGAACTCCCTTCACTATCACAGAAGTATCTTGATTAGTAAAGAGGCCTATTACACTACTAGGGTCTTGTGCAAGAGCTGTTCTTAATTTATTTTCATCCAGCGTTATTTTTCCTGCATCGTTAGGAGCAGATGAATTGTATTGATTTGTCGTAATCCCAATTGCATTTAATGTGTTAAAAGAAGAGGAGACCGATTGGACTTTACTGCTTAACATGGAACGCAGTGAACTTGATATATTTGCCAAAATATCGTCATTTTTTAATAGACCACTTTTGGATTTTGTTTCCCATGCAGTAATATCAGCATCCTTCATGCTTGTCTTCTGGTCTGCTGTCAAGGGGGGAAAACCATTGTATTTCGCTTCATTTAATTTTTGGCTAACAAGTCCGACCATATCGTTATACTGCGAAACGAAATCTTTTATTTTATTCACCATGCTATCCGTATCTTGAGTCACCGTAACCGTGACAGGAGTATTTGTAGCAGTGATAGGATCAATTGTAGACGCAATTAGATTATAAGTAACTCCACTTACCGTAAAGTTATTAGAGCTTCGAGAGGAAGTGATCCCATCAATGGTCACATTTGCATCTGTCCCTACTACTGGAGTTGTATCTACATTAATTGCAGTAATAAAATTCCCTGAGGATCCATTTGCAAGCGAAACTTGCGCTGTTGCTCCTGTACCTTTGCTAACAAAAGAAAATTTATCCGTGACTGAATCATAAGTCATATTTACACCAGCAGCTGAATTATTGACTTTACCCATAATGCTGGAAATCGTATCGGTGGCTGAATAAGTTATATCTTGTCCATTTACTGTAAAATCCCCATAGGTTAACGGAGTTGTTACAAACTGATTGACGACATTGCTTAATTGATCATTTATATTGATTTTATAAGATTGTTTATCACTAAACCCCAAATTGCTTAGACCGTTATTACCCGACACAGCTCCAAGTACAATTTGAGGTAAATATCCAGCAGTTCCGTTAGGCGTCAATTGCAGAAAATTCCCGTTTGTGCTTACAGAAATCTGATTAGCACCAAAAGATTGATCCAATTTAGCTTGAACTTCGGTTTGCAAACTCGCTAGAGAATATGCACTCGGACTCGCAGTTAAAACAATATTTTTGGTAACCCCGTTTAAAGTAACATTAAAAGAATCGTTACTGCCAGATGTTATTGTAGAACCACCAGATAAGTCAGCGCTACCGCTTAAGCCTTCCTTCGATACTCCTGGGCTGCTGCTTTTTATAGCTCCTTTAGCCAAGGATGTAACCGAGATTGTATGTGCGATATTACTTGCTGTACTATCTGTCGTGATAGAGACTTTAGTAGGGTCTGAAGAAGAAACTTTAGTTTGGCCCCAATTGCTGCTGTATCGCATACCAGATAAAAGATCGCGAAAGCTCGATAATTTTGTATTCACTTCCCGATACGAATCCATCTTCCAGCTTAAAGTTTGTTTCTTTTGCAACATTACATTTTCTGGAGCCTTTTCGGCTTTCATCAAACTAGCTACCAAAGAGTCAATATCTAAACCTGAATTAGTACCCTGAATTCTAGTCACCATACCATTACACCTCCGTTGTACATATCCATATAATATATATCGAATTTATGCCATCATTTTTGTAGATCATTTCTGTTCTTTTCAATATTTATTTTTTGAGGGTAAGATTGATTTCTTCATTGCGAACTATCATACAGTTGCTAACTAACGTAGACCCTCCTTATATACAAAAAAAGCCCATTAGAATAAATGGGCTTCTTAAGTAATGATGATTAACGAAGCAATTGAAGCACGCCTTGTGGTGCTTGGTTAGCTTGTGCCAACATTGCAGTAGAGGCTTGTTGCAAAATGTTGTACTTCGTGAAGTTCATCATTTCTTTCGCCATATCCGTATCACGGATACGAGATTCAGCGGCTTGAATGTTCTCAGAAGTAGCTCCTAAGTTGTTAAACGTGTGCTCTAGTTGATTTTGAGTAGCACCAAGGCTAGAACGTGCAGCATTTACAGTTACGATAGCCGTATCAATAAGACCTAATTCAGTATTTGCTGTTGGAGCGTCAGTGATGTTATTTAATGCCAAACCAGTTACAGCAGAAATGTCCGCCAAAGTAACAAGTACTTGGTTTGTATTAACATCACCCGTTTGGATTGTTACAGTAGATACAGCATTCAACAAAGTAATACCATTGAAAGTTGTGTTCGTTGAGATGCTGTCAATAGCACCTTTTAAGCTTTGATACTCTGAATCCATAGCAGCTAAATCATTCGTGTTGTAAGTTCCGTTGTTCGCTTGAGTTGCAAGTTCTTTCATGCGAGTAAGCATATCCGAAACTTCACCCATAGCACCTTCAGCAGTTTGTACAAGTGATGTACCATCTTGTGCATTGCGTTGTGCTTGGTCTAAGGATTTAATTTGCGCACGCATTTTTTCGGAGATCGAAAGACCTGCTGCATCATCAGCTGCACGGTTAATACGGAACCCTGAAGATAACTTCTCGCTTGATTTACCCTCTTGCATGTTGTTGAAATTCAAGTTACGGTGTGCATTCATTGCATTAAGATTGTGATTGATAATCATTGATTATTCCTCCTTGAAATGTTTTTCCACTTCCTTGTGGGCAGCCTATTTGGGCTACATTTATTATATCGACAGCAGCTTCAATTTTGTTTAGTCTTTTTTAACATTTATTTTTGAAATTCTCATTATTTTTTTAAATTGCTCCATATCCAGGTTATGCTTTGCCGCTTCTCTGTTACTTTGTTGAATAGAATCTAACACCTCTCTGCGAAAAATTCCAATATCTGAAGGAGCGCTGATACCAATTTTAACTTGATCTCCTTCTATTGCGGTAATGAAAATTTCAATATTGTCATTTACAACGATGGATTCACCTATTCTTCGAGATAATATAAGCATAGTTAATCCACCTCTCCTGCGATAGTTTCTTTATACAACAAGTTTTTCGTCCCATAGTTATATTTTACTGGAAGAATAATTTGGCGCCCCTCTAAATTACTCACATTCAATACAATAGGGGCCAATAAATTCATCGAAGACTGAATGAATGGTTCACTCAAAGTAATAATACCCAATACAAGAACCTCATCCGACGACTCAATTTTCAAGTCCTTCATGGTTGATTCGTTTAATTCAAATGTATAATCATTAAAGAAACTAAACGGCGAAGCAACAAGAAAGCCAATCCCCTCATCTTCAACACTATTAATAAAAGCATAAGGACTGCCTTCCTCAACTACTTTAACAATAAATTGATTTAATTGTTCAAATCCCAGTAAACTATGGTTTAAATTAATGAATTTGTCATTAAGTATACTAAGCATTGTTTTCCTCCCAAAAAGCAAAGCTATAGTCATATGAACTATAGCTTTGTTTGAATTTATTTGTATATGTCATATTGGCTAACGTGCATTTCAATTGAATTCATGTTCTTCATGTAGACATCTACTTTTCCTCTTTGATATTGTACTTCGGGTTTATTCACTTTATACTGAATATCTGCCTTTTGTGGCTCAACATTAATTTGTACTGGATTTGCTTGGTATTGCATCTTCATATTAAGATAAGAGGCTTCGCCCACATATTGTATTTCACTGAATGGACTAGATGTATCCTGAGCAATTTCAGCAATAGCATTGTTCGGGTTGGTTATGGTTGCCATTCTATTACCATCTTCTACGATCTTCGCTATAGCTTGAAGAGCTATATCCTTCACTTGACTGTATATAGAATTGTTCCATTGCATAGTGGGGGTTTTACCTAACGCTGACCACGCCACGCTTGAATCTACCTCTAGCTGGCCACGTGGCGAGACAATATCCATATTGGCCGAAGATGAATGAATGGATAATTCTCCTTGGGGTGATGTTATATCAGCCCGAGCTAAATGTGTATCTACCCCTATCTGAGCGTAGGTTTGATGAATTGATAATCTAAGAAACTCCAATATCATCACCCCTTAAAGCTTACCTTTATTTCATATAGTCCATTAAGCTAGGCTGAATAATCTTCGCACCTGTTGATAAAGAAGCTTGATACACATTTTCATCCATTTTTAATTTGGTTATAACCTCAGCCATATCAGCATCTTCCGTTTTACCGCTTAAATCATTGAGGTTTAAATTTAAGTCTTTGAGTCGATTATCCATTAGATCCACACGGTTCGATCTTGCTCCGATTTCAGATCTGGCTTGTAATATTTTATCCAATCTCGTACTTAATTGAGGCATCAGATTCCTAGCTGCAGTTGGATTACCCGAAGTAAAAGCGGATTGTATTCCGCGGATAACCGATAAAAGGTTATCCGTATCTGTACTTGTGCCAAACACGTCATTGCCCGTTGTATTTACAGGGATTACAACACCCGCACCTAGCTGATAATTAATATTCTCGGTGTCTGTTGATTCCATACCTGTCGTGTAAGGTTTGACATCTGTTAACTGACCATTAAACGTATATCTTCCATTAAGCTGGTCGTTTCCGATACTAATCGTTTCATCGCCCAATTGACTCAACTCTGAACTAATTGCATCCAAAGCACTTTGCGGGTTGGTACCCGTAACTCCTTGGTTGGTTAATTCGTTTACTCTTTGAACAACATCCGTTAAATTTCCTAGCACAGTATCCACATGATCCACACTAGATTTAGCCGCATCAATATTCCGTTGATATTGTTCATTCACTGAAATGGCACTTCTATATCTTAGCGCATATGTAATGCCTACCGGATCATCAGAAGGCTTATTAATTTTTTTGCCTGTGGATAATTGATTCTGGTTAAAATCCATCCGGCGTACATTATTCGTAATATTCCTTAATAACTGCGCTTGCATCATACCTTGCGTTACTCTTAAGGTCAATTTAAGTCCCCCTCTCCATGTTAAATTATCTACCTACAAGACCCATACTGTTAATCACTTTATCTAAACATTCGTCAAAGGTTGTCATAATTCGCGCTGCGGCTGTATAAGCCTTTTGAAATTTAAGCATATTCGCCATTTCCTCATCCAAAGAAACGCCACTAATAGATTGTCTACGAGAATCCACTTGATCTACCATAGCTTGCTGATTTTGCTGCTTAGTTATAGCCGCTTCAGTCTGAACACCCAATTGCCCAACGATAGAACTAAAGTAATCATTGATCGTACCTTTTGAAATAATACCCGTTGTGGTTGAGTTATTAAAATTAAACTTTGTATCATTTAATTGTGCAACCAAAAGCGCTAGCGTATTATTCCCATTCACCAACTGCTCACTTGTCCCGGTACCCGTTGTACGAAGTGAAGTTGCAATTAGATTTGGGTTATCTGAAATGTCCGGGTTCAACTGAAAGCTCTCTGCGGTAATGGCTGTAAAACCCGCCTTCGCCGTAAAAAAATCACCCGCGGCTGTTACTGGATTTCCAGCTATATATCCTAGTTTATGCAGACCGTTTAATCCCTTAACTGTAACCGTTATATCAGCGGTAAGTGTTCTTGACGCACCTGAATAAGTAATATCACTCGTTCCGTCATTCAATACAGTACCCTCTGGTAAAACCGATCCCTTGGGAATAGTGACTGTTATATCACCATTGGCAAGAGTGTTGGCTAGCGTATCCAATTGGTTTTGATAATCCGCAACAAAAGTATCTCTGGATAGGATCATTCCATTCACTTCACCGCTATTAAGATCACCTGAAGCCTTGGCTGCTATTAAAGAATCGGATGTAGTCGCTGTTGACCCTACTCCTGCAGTAACTAAATTAACACTGCCCATGTTAATGGTGTATCCACTGGGAGTATTTTGCACCTGTATATTAACAATTTTGGATAAATCATCAGTTAATAGATCCCGTTGATCGCGTAGATCATTAGCATTATCGCCTAAACCTTCAATTCGCGTTATTTGATCATTAAGCGTGGCTATAGTAGATATCTTAGTATTAATTTCACTTGATTTGACATTAATGTTATTGGTTAAATCAGAACTCAAGTCCTTCAACTGCTTACTTGTATAATTAAAAGCATCCGCTAAAGCGTTGGCATTTTCACGCACAATTTTACGACTGGTCACATTTTCCGGATCTTTACTAAGATCTGACCATGATTTCCAAAAATTGTCCATTACCGTACGAATTCCAGTATCTGTTGGTTCGTTCATTATCGATTGTAATTTATCCAATGTATCGGCCTGTATGTTAAAATCTCCAGATGCCTTATTTTCGTTGCGAAATTGGTCATCCAAAAATTGTTCGCGAATGCGTGTGATTGAGCTTGCTTCAACCCCTGTTCCAATTTGTCCCGTCGCAGTGGAGCGCATCATTCCAATAGCTTCCATTGGTTTAGCTGCACTCATATTGACCACTTGGCGTGAAAAGCCCGCAGTGTTCGCGTTCGAGATATTCTGCCCCGTAGTCTGTAATGCAGACTGTTGTGTAAAAAGGGCTCTCTTGGAGGTTTCTATACCCATAAATGTTGAGCTCATACTATCTCTCCTTCACTGGCAGTATTGCGATCTTTATCCTTTGGCATCAAATAAACCCGATCTGCCGCTGCCGTTAAATCGATCATTGGGATGATGATATACTACATCTTCATCGTTAGGGCTGGATATAATATCTATGGAATATTCTATAAACGCCAAAGATTGTTCTATAAGTTGTTGATTCAACACATTTAATTTTCTTAGTTCGTCAATCGTCGTTAACAATTTGACCTGCGCATCTTTTAACATCTTTTTATCTTCTGCTTTAACTACGAGCTTCGCGAGATCGTCTACAGTAATTTTCGGATTCGGCTTGTAGCCTTTTTCTAGAAGAAATTCACTTATATCCTCAATTCGCTGAAGATCAAGCGCCATGACCTGTTTCATTAAATTAGTTTCTTTATTTACAATTTTATTTAATTTATCCACTTGATTGTGAACTAAAATGCTGGTCTTTTTTTCGGCTAGCTCTAAGAGTGCAAGATGAGTCAGAATTAACCTATCCATGGTCTGCAATAAACCTTCTATTGACATGTAAGTTCACCTACTTCTTTCACGTACTTAAATATATGGAAATAGCTTCTCCGCAATTTGGCGGGCTTCCACATGGTAATTACCAGTCATGTATGATTGTTTCAAATCATCCACTACTTGATTGGAGCCTTTGCTTACTTGCAGTTCTTTAGCCTCCGAAGAGATGTTCACTTCATCGCGCCTCTTCTGCTTCTTTTCATCTGCTGGAGACAATTTAGGTTCGTTTGTATTGCGGTATGGATTTATTGCATTCGTTCTCTGAACGTCATTAATTTTCATATTGTCCACCTCGTTTATTTCTATAAAAAAAACCCGATAATCTATATTACTATTATCGGCATAAGGCGCATTAAACTTTATATTTTATTTTAACGATCTTTCAAACGTTCACTAATCTTAAAGCTAGCTATGTTATCTTTGCGTTTATTTTCTTCGTCCCGTCTATGATCTTCCATTGTATTTCTAACATCCTTCTTCAACTTCAGCATACAAGAATCACACAGACTCTTTTCGCGAATTCCGGTTCCACATACTTCGCAAGGGTACATAATGTTAGGACTTCCTATAATGGTGATACGGCCTTCACGAATAAACTTAGCAATTTGGGCAATATGTACTTCCGTAGCTTCGCTTAGCTCATTAAGGGTTATCCCTCTATGTTCGCGTAAATATTTAATACATATCTCGCATTGCAAATCATTAGCCTTTACACAAGCAGGACAAATATCATGAATGATATTTTTAACGTACACTTTACCGCACTTTGGACAATTGGCAACATTCATTCCCATTTGGTACAACCCCCTAAGTCATTCTCCGCATCTATCAATACTTGAATTAAGTGTACCCTTTCCTAGAAAATTTGTATAGTAACTTCAACATAATTTCTGACAAAATTACCTGGCCCAAGTTAAACCATACACATGTGCTTTAGTGTGTTTGTGTATAATAGACGCGCAATGATTTAGCGTACTTCCAGTCGTATAAACATCATCCACGAGTAAAATATGGAGCGGCTCTATATGTGCCGGTCGCATGGTTAAAGTGTGTAATGATTCATCGTTAAAATAAAAAGCATCTTTCAAATCTTCTAACCGCTGTCCTCTATTTTTTTGACTTTGTTTGCCTGAATGATAAGTACGACTAAGCATCGATTGGACGGGAATTTGATAGATTTGGCCAAGACCTTGTGCAAACTGCTCCGCTTGGTTAAAACCTCTTTCCAAAAGTCGCTCTTGGCTTAGTGGAATATAACTTATGTAATCAAAAGATGGGTGTGAAGCCGGTAACTGCTGCAGCAATGATTCCAAGGGATATTGAAGCATCTCGATAAATATCGGGAGTAAGCGTTCATCTCCCCTATATTTGTAGCGAGCCAACCATTCTTTCATCTCCATGCTGTAACGAACTGCGCTTCGATTGGCTATAAAATGCGTTAGAGTTCTCCTATTGCAATCATAGCAATCTTCATACCGTCCGCATGTTTTACATTTCACCTCTTTAATCCAAGGTATATTTTGTTGGCAATGCATACATAAATCATATAACCCTGTTTCATTGTTTCTTTCATGACGAATTCGACTATGACAGTAAATACAATTGTAAGAGGAGAAGCTTAATAATGCATAAGCGTAATTCTTCAATTGTTGAAAAATACGCAGAATGTTTCCTCTACGCTGTCCAAGCATTGCAGTCCTCCTTTTCTAAAAGCAAAAACCGCCGCGCAGGTTGCCCTAGCTACGACGGTTTTGAGCTTAGTTTGAAAAATGGTTATTATGGGATTACAGTAATAACAAGAGTATTAGTAAATGTTCCTGCTGTTCTATCCGTAGCGGTTACTGTGATTGTTGCAGTACCTGGATTAATACCAGTCACAACGCCTGTAGCGCCATTAACAGAGGCTACAGCATAATTACTACTTGAAAATCTATACGTTTTATCTGTAGGTATTCCTCCATAAGTTGCTAACGCTGAAACTGTTGCTTTTAAATTAATTGTCTTATCTACATGAAGTGAAGTTGCAGCCAAGGTTACACTCGCAGGAGCAAATGTAATTCCATTTGGTGGAGTAGGTACAGTAACTGCAATTGTTTTAGATTGTTTAATGTTACCCGCTAATAATTTCACTGTGATTGTTGCTTTACCTGGTTTAACAGCATATACAGCTCCTCCTACAGATACTGTTACAACTCCTACTGTATCAATTGAATACGTTGCAGTATTAACAGTTGCTGCGTTAGTCGGAGAAGTTGTAAATCCAGTTGCAACCGTTACGCCTTGTTTAATAGTTAGCTTTGGTTGATTTAATGTAAGGCTCGTTAAATTAGAATATACATAAAGAGTTACTGTGCTAGATTTAGTGCTGTCGTAATTTGATTTAGCTGTAAGAGTAGTAACACCTATGGCTACAGGTGTAATAGCTCCTGTGGTAGCATTTACTGCAGCTATGCTGTTGTTACCAGTTGACCATGAAACTGTTTTATCAGTTGGGGTTACTGCTGCTCCTGATGAGTTTGTCTGTCCTGATCCGACTGTAAATTTAGTTACTGGGTAGATTTTAAAGCCGCTAGTAATAGGAATTAAATTCACACTTACCGGAAGACCTGTATTAAGAGTTACAGATGTTGTTGGAACAGGTACAGTTAAGGCTAAACTCGCCGTTTTTGTTGCAGTACCAGTAGCAGTTGGGTAGGTAACGAGAGCTTTAATGGTAGTAGTTCCACCTTTTAAAGTGTGTATAACACCAGCAGCATCCACTGTAGCTACAGAAGTGTCACTACTAGAATAAATTATGCTAGTCACAGAAGCGTTTAGTGGCGCAAGAATCGGTTTATAAGTCGATGATGTAACATTTACTTTTATTGTTGTTTTAGCAGGATTATAATTAAAACCCGTTAAAGCATTATAAACATGTACGGTAACTGAGCCAAATATCGAAGCATTATTAGTACTAGTTGCTTTAACTTGTGTAGTCCCTACTGCTGCTCCAGTAATTAAACCAGTAGCACCTAAATTTATTATGCCAGGAATACTACTAGACCATGTAAGTCCTGTATAAGTATTAGTTGTTGGTGAAAAAACCACCGTAGGTTGTTTTGTATTTACCCCATTCAAGAAAAGATTAACTGATGCTGGAGACAGAGTCACCGATACTAATGGTTGTACCGCAGTGGCTCCCGCTGTTAAAGCAAAAAATACCATTTGAAGCACTAATAATACACTTACTAACTTAGCAATTGCTACCTTTGACGATTTAAAATTTTTTCCCATTGATTTTCACTCCTCGTTTAGTTAATCTCAGAATCTTCCTTCAAAATACGACAGCTACTAGTAAATGTCAATCCAAATTTTTGTAAATTCGACATTTGATCCAGTTTTTCTACCCTCCCTTTGGTAGTCTTCATGCAATGTTTTACGATAATGAACAAAATATCGCAATTAGTCGTAATTTATATATCGGAAGAACTAGTCAAAATTATAATAGTTTTTTTCCAAATTAAACAAATACGAAATCAATGCCAAAAAATGAATCATTATTTTACTTGCCGCCTATGTGAAACTGCAGCATTTTTAAAATAGCGGCATCTTGAGTAATATCAAATTTACGCGCAAAAAAAGCGTCGGAAATGATGAGTTCAATGAAATTGCCTTCCTTTAAATCTACCGGATGGCTTCCATTTGTCTGCACATTCATCGAAATGAATCTTTTGTAAGGAAATAAAGGCTTCTTAGCAAATTCACCGTTCATCAGAATCGTTTGAATATAAGATTCATCTGAAATGAAAACCGTTTTCATATATGGTTTGATTTCTTTGGACACTTCACTATTTACGACAAAGTCACAAAACTCGCGCGTTAAGAAAAACCACCCAGATCCTGTGTAGTAGTTATATTTCCCGGCGGAAAATTCGTTAAGCAGCTGGCCTTGATCCGTAAGCTTATCAAAGCCCGTGGACGTATTTGTTTCCTTGTAATGATTTCTTTGTCGATATATGGAATCCTTCTGAACTAATGGATCCTGGGAATTAAGCAGCCCGATATAATTTCCTTGATTGTTTGCGAGGTAATTCATAATATAGTTTTGTGATTTTAAAGGGAAGCATTGTCCCGATAAATTAATAAAGTAATCCCAATTCTGATCTGTCATCGACAATAGATATTCTATCGCATGGAGTTGAACTTCAGTTAAACTCCAAAGGCACCTTCTCACGCTCTGCCTTTTCAGAAAATGCATATTACTGTATTTGGAGCCTATATTTTTAATGTGTTCCTCAAATTCGGTTGATGATTTGGCATCCACATGAATAAGATAAATATTATCCGGATGCTGGATTGCATCCAGCAATAGAGCAAATTGTTCCGCATACTGATGAACCATAATAAAATACGCAATTCTCATCGAAATCTTCCCCATTTTCATTGAAATTCTCTATCAACACCTATCCAAATTATACAAGAATTACAACGAGATGAACAACTTAAATATTATTTTTGGTTTAGAAAAACCGCTGAGCGGATTGCTATCGCAGCGGTTTTAATATGGTTTATCAACTCTTTTTTATTAAGGAACTGTAATGATGCACTCTGCTGTAAATGATCCGTCCGTAGAAGTTACCGTAATTGTCGCCGTGCCCGAATGATTGGCGGTTACTAGACCTGTAGCACCATTCACTGAGGCTGTAAAATAATCACTGCTTTTAAAACGATACGTTCTAATACCTGCATTTTTGGGTTGAATTGTGGGAATTAAGGATACTGTTTTATCTATAGCTACCGTGGCTGTGGTTTTATTCAATATCACTCCTGTTACCGGCACAGGCACTTTAACCGATACCGATTTGACCTTTGAACCGTCTGTCGAGGTTGCGGTAATAGTGGCATTACCAGGACCAATACCGTAAACTTCCCCTGTGACGCTAACTGTGGCTACGTTATTATTGCTGCTTTTGTAAGTAATACCGGTTACTGTAGCCGTTGACGGAAGCACATGCGCGATCAACGTTGTGTCGGAAAAGCCTTGCTTCACGGTTAAGACCGTTTTATTTAGTGACACTCCAGAAACAGGCATGGTAACTATAACGTTGGCTGTTCCTACCTTATTGCTTCCATCCGCAGCCGTTGCGGTTATCGTCGTTGTTCCTGGACCGACAGCTTTCACTACTCCTAAAGTAGAGACTGTCGCTATTGTCGAATCATAAGTCGCCCATGTCACACTTTTATTGCTTGCGTTAACGGGTGTAAATACTGTCGTCAGTTTTTCAGTAGTCCCACCGACTTTAATGGATAATGCGCCTGGCGAGATAGTGACCGTTGTAGCTGCGATAGGCGTATTGTAATTTAAAACAACGCTAACTAATTCATCTGTAGTCGATGCGGATCTTAAAAAATCTGATTGTGAATACGATGCACTTTGGATGTTAGTGAATGTTTTTAAGGCTGCTGTAAGAGTCGTTACCGCTGTACTTTTCGTTGTAAATCTAAATGTCGCCGATGGTGCATTTGCGTTGATCGCAGTTTGCAAGATAGCCGTAATTTCTGCTTGATTCGAGGCTGTGTTGGCAGGCAATAAATATTGCAGACCTAAATTATTTTCAAGCGTTTGATATAAAGCCAGATTAGCTGCATCTGCTGTTTCTTGAGTGGTTAAAGTTTGATCGAACGCCGTATTCGCGACTGGATAGGTCTTGGTCCATGTATGAACTGTCGCTATCTGCGCATCGGTAAGGTTGTAATAATCATATGTAATTCTCCCTGCAACATCCGGAACCGGATCATCCCAGGTCGGATCTAGATGATAAATTGCACCGCCGATTTGCACTTGAACCCAAGTGTGATCAATACCGTGCCCTTTACCTTCAAGAATTTTCGTTGGTATGCCTGCTTGATTGAGCATTTTATAAGCTAACAAAGCATAGCCTTGGCAAACGGTTCTGTATGGAGCGTTTAAAGCGGCGTATGCGGAATGCTGCGCCAATGAGGTATCGTAAGCCACATGCGAGACAATATAGTCATGAATCGCCTTTTCTTTGGCAAAATCATTCATCCCACCCGTTATGATCGAGGCTAAAATGTTGGTTACCTTCGTGCTGACATCCGCCTCTTGTGCCGCATTCTCCCAATAGGTGAACGTATAGTTAATTGAAATGTTCCCCACTGAACCCAAAGTATTATAGGCAAACGTCTTCGTGCTATAGTGCAAGTAATCATCCGCATTCCAGATATTATTGAATGCCGTATCCAATTGTGCCTGAGTCACTGTTCCCCCAGTATATGTAATGCTATAGCTTGCAGGCTTCGTATGCATCGCTATGCTTAATTTACTTTCAAGTGTTGTTAAGTCGCTTGCGGTATCTACAGCAGCGAATGCAGAAGAAGATAGTAAAGAAATCTGCAATAAAAATATAATACCAAATAAGACCGCGGTTGAGATTAGAAAAGATAAAATACGCTTTCTCATTCACATGCACTCCTTTAAAAAGTCAGTTACTTAATATATCGGTTTTTGCATGCTGTGAATGAATATCTTTGGTTTAAGACAAATAAACACCGGCAGGCAACCGTTGCGATAGATGTATAGGGTCCTCCAGTGGTTGTCGATCTTTTTACATTATAAAGGGTCGCATTCGTCACAGTATCCCATGCTAAATTAATTTGGGTATTTCCAGGAGTTGCGAATAAGTTAGCAGGTGATACAATTTCTTTTTTTTCCAAAATAAATATAAATAAATCGTTCTAACAGTCGAGTGCCAACTTGCACATTTTTTTTGAAGGATAACGGGGGAAAAGCAACGAATACTGTATGAAGGCAATCCGTCCCAAAATAGGATTAACGCCAATATGGAGGGGAATTCGTTGGAGAATGATTTACAATTAAGCGAAATTTTCGATGCTCTTGCACAGGATGTTAATGATCCTAAGTCATTAAATAAATTAGTCCAAGTTATCCTAGCGCTTAAAATACCAGCTGAGAATGTGCCTAGCTTAATCATGAATAAAGCCAAAAATTCAACATTAGATGACTTGTTAAATAATGCAGGCAGCGCCTTTTGGGAATCTCAGCATTACGACTATGTTATTCCTTTACTTCAGCAATCATTAGAAGTAAACCCTGCCAATCCGGATACCTTATTCAATATGGGTTATATATTGCATGACTTTGGCGAAAGTGAGCGTGCCTTGAAGTATCTGGAGTCCATAGCAATTAAATCAACGAATGTTCTGACCCTTATTAAAGAAATTAATCTATGGTTAAGACCTGCCTTCTTCGATGACTATAAAGTGGAGTTCTTTCAGATTCCCGGCATGGAAAAACCTGTTTGTGCTAGGATAAACACATCCGACCCGCATGTTCTTAAGGAGATTTTTCAACAAAGGAATTATGAATTTACAAATCTTAGCTTTACCCCTAAATTAATCATCGATGGGGGAGCCAATGCAGGCTATTCAAGTGTTTTTTTTGCAAATATATATCCTCAAGCACACATTATTGCAGTGGAGCCTGAACAATCCAATTTTGAAATTCTTCAGTATAACACGCGTCCTTACAAAAAAGTAAAATTAATCGAATCAGGCATATGGCATAAAAATACTTACTTAAATGTAAGAGATATTGGTTTAGGGAAGTGGGGAACCATTGTGGAAGAAACGTCCGACACGGAACCAGGAGCCTTCCGGGCTGTAACGATCTCATCTTTATTGGAAAACTCCGATTACGAGGAAATTGATATTTTAAAATTAGATATTGAAGGTGCAGAAAAGGAAGTGTTTACCCACGGATATGATGAATGGTTGGATAAGGTTAAAATACTCATCATTGAGCTGCATGATAATATGAAACGGGGATGCAGCAATGCTTTTTTTAAAGCAGTCAGCAATTATAAATTCGCTTGCTTCGTCAAAGGGGAAAATATAGTTTTAATTAAAGAAGACTATTTAAAGGTGTACGAAAAACCCTCAGACCCCAAATAATTCTTAACTTTATTTATTAAAATACCCCTTGGCCTTCGCCAGCGCATTCATCCGCTTGATATGGCGAATGGCGGCGACCTGCGCATTGGTTTTCTGGAATGCGGTGTAATAAACATTTCCAAACGGATCGTCTTGCGATCTGCCTGCTCTGCCCGCCATTTGCACTAAAGAAGCTTCGTCAAACAAAGCGGCGTCCGCATCAAGTACGAACACATCTGTCTTAGCCACCGTAATGCCTCGTTCCAAAATTGTCGTCGTTACCAATATGTCTATTTTCGTTTGGCGGAAATGGACGACTTTTTCGTTGCGTTCCGTATCTTTGGAATAAGTCCCTTGAATCACTTTGTCTTGGAAATGCGCACGCAATAGCAATAGCAGCGGCTCAATCCAACGAATTTGCGAGACGAATATAAATAGCTGTGCACCTCGCTCCAATGATTTTCCCAGTACCTGAAGCAGTTTAGCGGGAATGGGTGACATTAAAGAAGCGGCGGATTTGGCCAATGCTTGCGGCATCGGTTGTTGGTTAATCCATTTATGTATAGGTTTAATCGCTATAAGCTGCGGGACAGGCAAAGGGTGTCGGTGAAATCGCACGGGTACTTTAACATGGGGAAGCAGCTTGCGTTTCACTCTCCTTTGTAAGCTCTTTGTCGGAGTCGCAGACAGGAAGACAAACCGCCCCTGCGGCTTGCACGCTTTCGCTGCGGCAAATTCAAGCATAGGGTTATTATGGAAAGGGAATGCATCTAATTCATCTAATATAACGAGATCAAATCCTTGCTGAAAACGCAGGAGCTGGTGTGTGGTTGCCAACGTGATATCCGCTTGCTCCCAGCGCTGGCGGCTTCCGCCATAGAGTGTCAATAAGGAATGCAATGGAAAAGCCGCTTGAATCCTCGGCATAAGCTCCATCACCACATCTCTGCGCGGAGTGGCAATCATCACTTGATGACCTAAGGCAAGTTCATTTTCAATCAGTGGAAAAATCATTTCGGTTTTACCTGCTCCGGTAACCGCCCAGATTAGAAAGCTTGGAGGAAGATCGGAAAGCGGGCTCGTTTGCTTTAAAAAATCCAGTCCCGCTTGAGAGGCGTCAGTCTGAGCATTGTTCAAGCCCCAATAGCTAAGTGGACGAATGGGCAAAGGCTTCGTTATGTTATCATCCACGATGGCCCGTTGGATTAAAGGCGTGCAAAAGCGCACTCTACCCATCGTCAAGCATTGCTCGCAATAAGGACAAGGTCCTTGACAAAAGACACAGTGTGTCCAACGCATCGATTCTGGACCGCTGCCACAACGTTCGCAGCTCAGTTCCGTACGTTGCCGCCACCATTTTTGCCGCTCCGAGCGCTGAATACCCTGCTTAAGCTGGATCTGTTCATGCAAATAAGCTTCCTGCAAATCCTTGATCATCTGCGATTCCGAAGCTGCACCAGAACTACCGCTCGTCCAGAATGTGCGGAAATCCAACCATTCATTCGGAAGCAATGATCTCCCTTGTAAAGCAGCTGTCCAATGAGTAGGAGGGAGATCCCCTAACGCAGAAGAAACTTGATCATCTACGGAAAAGTCCGTTACATGACCAAGTTGTGTTTGGTGCTCTTCTGTCCATTGCTGCCCATCCCATTCGCGCAATTCCAAGCTTTGAATCAGCTCCGAGTGGACTTGCAGTGACGTTAACTCTTTTATAATTTCTCCCCTTTGATCATGTATTTGTTGTTTTCGCTGCTTTTCATTCAAACGCTCCGTTAACCAAGCAGCTTGTCCCCATGAAATGAACGGATGCAGTTGAATGATCTCCAGCGACTCGCTATTGTGCTTAAACCAGAAGTCTAGATCGACTTCCATATCTAATGTTGCACGCCAAGTCCATTGGCTGTGTATGCGAATTGCATAAAGCGTGGCTTTCATTCCATCCCACCTTCATCCAGCTAGTGTAAACGTTCTATAAATGAGGTATAAGCCATCGATCTAGCGGACTTCTGTCCATAAGCTGCAATACAACGACTTCCTCCATCGCATGCTCTTCCATAAAACTCGCCATACTATCCAAGGATGATTCAAAATGAATATGATCTTTTGTCTTGGCAAGCTTACGAACTATAGCCATCGTCTCATCAGAGGAGCCTGCATCAAATAAAGTAATTTGAATATATAACCCTCGTAACCAGCATACGAATAAAAAAGAACGCAAGTACCATTCGATCTGCAATTGATTATTTAAAGTAATCAAAACAATTTGAAGCTTGCGGCGTCTTCCATTCACTGTTTTACTTAATCCATGCAGCACATGAATAAATAATGTACAAAATCCGTAAATTCCTATAATCCAGAGTAAGCCTATAACCATCACGGATCCCTCCTTTAGCGACAGTATATGTCGAAAAGCGAGGTTGCGTTCCAAGGCTATAGAGTTACCCAACCATTTTTAATCGCATTGATTACGGCTTGGGTACGATCATCTACACTCAATTTTTGGAGAATGCTGCTAACATGGTTTTTTACCGTTTTCTCGCTAATGAACAAAAACTCGCCGATTGATTTGTTGCTCTTGCCTTCTGCCATTAAACGAAGCACTTCAGCTTCTCTGCGTGTCAATGGATTGGTTGGCGAATCGACAAATTTGACGCCCGCTTCTTTAACCTCATGACCACGGGATTCTTGGCCCACTTCATCAAGGTAGGTCATTCGACGCAGCTGATTAATCAGCTTGCCCGTAACCTTCGGATGAATATAAGCATGTCCAACCACAACGGAACGAATCGCATTAATTAACGATTCCGCTTCCATATCCTTCAACAAATAGCCAAGCGCTCCTTTGCGAAGCGTTTCAAATACGTAGGATTCATCATCATGAATGGAAAGAATAATTACTTTAATATTCGGAAAAATTTCGCGAATACGTTCGGTTGCTGCTACACCATTCTCCAGAGGCATATTAATATCCATCAAAACAATATCCGGATTTAATTCGTTGCACAGTTCAATGACCTGAATCCCATCGCCGCATTCACCGATGACCTCCATATCGCTTTCCATATTAATAATCCGTTTGACGCCTTCACGAAAAAGTTGGTGATCGTCGGCAAGTACAATTTTAACTTTGCGATTACTGTGAGATGTTAGATTCATAGTACGATCCTCCTTATCCTTTAGTGTGATTCAGAACTTATAGGAATTAACATAGAAATTTTTGCGCCTTCCCCTTTGGCCGATTCAATATCCAATCGTCCTTCAAGAAGCTCAACACGTTCCCGCATCCCTAACAATCCAAAGTGATTACCCGCAGAAGCTTTAGCTTCGGTATAATCTACATCAAATCCGATCCCGTTATCTTGTATCGAAATTTTTACCATTTGCTTTTGAAACGTTATTTCTAAAGTAACAGAGGAAGCTCCCGCATGTTTAAGCACATTGGAGAAACACTCTTGGACTAACCGGAAAATCGCTACTTCCATACCTGAAGGCAACCGTGCTTCTCTTCCCACCAAATCAATTTTGGTGTGAACCTTGGTTTTGTCCTCAAAATCCTGAATATATTTACGCAAGGTTGGAACCAAGCCCAAGTCATCTAACGCCATAGGGCGAAGGTTGAAAATCATTTTTCTGACTTCCTCCAAGCTTCCGCGTACTTGACCCTTGAGATCAATCAGTTCCTCTTTAACCGCAGGATATTGCTGCATGCCTAACATTTTTTCAGCGATTTCAGTTCGCAGCACTACATTTGCCATCGATTGCGCCAGTCCATCATGGATTTCGCGGGCTATGCGCTTACGTTCTTCCTCTTGTGCCAAAATAATTTTCAGACCGAGCAGCTGCCGATTCTTCGCGGATTCAAGAATACGTGTCACTTGATTTAAATCACCTGTTAAATATTCTACTACCACATTCATTTGCGAGACGACAGTTTCTGCTCGTTCCACTTGTTTGTCCACGTTTTTGATCCGTTTCTGCAAATCATCCCGTCTTTGCTTGAGATGCGTTTCTTTTTCACGAAAAATCGTTAGTTCCAGTTGTAAGCCTGTAGCCACTTCGTAAGCTGCGCGGATATCTTCCTCCGAAAAACGACGAAAATCTCGACTCACCTCGGTTAAACGAATTCTGGAACGACGATAATCCAATTCCAGCTTATCTACCTTGTCAATGGTAGAAGTCGTTTCCTCCATGACCTGCTGCAGTTCTTTATTCAGCGCATTTCTCTCGCTGCGTGCCATTTCGCAGATCTCATAAATTTGGTATTTGCTGCTCTCTACCGCTTCCAACGCATTTTTGAGTACATTATCAATCGAATCCACTTGCAATTGGAGCTTGCCTCCTTACACATAAATACCTATTAAAATATATTCTAACATATTTGCATCCAAATGAAAGATTAAATGGACCTATTTATCATTTTAGCAGTACAGTTTTCGTCTTTTCATCCCAGGTGACTTTCCATCCCAGCTTTTCCGTCAGAACGCGAAGCGGCACCATCGTACGATTGTTTAATATCTGCGGCGCTACCAGAGCCGTTGCAGCATTGCCATCCATATTAAAATTCGTTTGATCTACCCAAAAATCGATTAAGTCGCTGCCGCGCAAAATGGTCACTTTTCTTTCCGTCGGATCCCACTTTACTGTGCCTCCAAGCTGCTCAATAACGAAACGAACGGGAACCAATGTAGAGCCATTGACAATTACAGGCGGCTGATCGATTGAAATTTTACTCCCATTGACTAACATCGTTTTCTTGTTGATCGTTAACTGAACTTGGTTTTTACTCAGCTGCGGCAAATCATTCTTATAATGAAAAGAAATATCATCAAACGCAATCTCGCCGATCTTCTGCCGTTCATCTTGACCCAGCTCTGGACTAGCTACATAAATTTTGGTGATTTTAATCGGGTAGGTCAAATGGTATTGCGTCAAATCCGCTTCTATCGTTTTCCAATCGCTCCAATTGATATTCTTGGCGAGGTCAATTAGATTTTTATCATTATCCGCATCGATCACTTCCGCGCGCAGCATATTCAAACTATTGTCCCCATATACGCGAAGGCTGATTCCTTGCGGTTCTCCATAAACATTAACGCCGACATTCACATCTCCAAAGCCCGCATAAGCTGCTTTCGTACCCGTTCCTTGTGTAAAATCATATTTTAAACGAACCGCGCTATTATTCGGGTCTCCACTAATCAAACCCGTCACATTTTCTGCTAAGCCCGTCACTTCGTTTGGAGTTTTAAGAAATGTTATTGGAAAATCTATTTTACTAAAATCCGTCCAAAGCTTCTTCTGTCCAATCGGTAAAGTCAGCATACTGCTGAAGCCATCGTAGTGGACGGTGATTTGTCCCATGCTGCTGCCCGCTAAGCTAGTCACATGAACGGTGTTGCCCGTGATTTCCCCTTTAAAGCCCGTAAGCTCCATAGGGAAGCCCTCTGCAGAAATCGTGCGTACAATGCCAGTCTTCGTCTTTAGCTTCAGCGACAGCTGTATGGAAGCACCTTCACTCAAGTATGAAGTTGAAGGGACCAGGGTCAAACTACTAATATCCGCTCTATTCAGCACTTGAACATTCATGCTTTGACTCGCCGCACCTAAACTAGCGGTTATTTTCGCCGTTCCAATCTGATTTGCCGTAAAAATATTTTGCGTAAAGGTACCTTTAGCATTAGGACTGGTCCACTGCACGCTGGCTGGAACCTCAATCGGATTGTAATATTCATCATACCCTTTGGCGGTAAATACGGCTTTCTCATTTAAGAACACTGCCGCAGGTCCAGTTAATATAAGTCCTTTAACAGTCGTGCCCTTCGGTGCCAATGAAAAGACGCCGAGCCCGTTGGCGATGGGACGTTCGTAGCTATTCTCCGTCTGGTTAACTAGCTGCGTTGTGCTTTCACCCAGAGGACGAGCGACCATCTGCGTCGAACCGCCGCCATCCAGGTTCATGCCTTTCCAAATCCCTGCCGCAACCATAATCTGCTGAAATTCTGCTAGACTCGCGCCACTGCTATCCCCGCTTGCCTCAACCGTGATCATATAAGCATAGCGTCCGTCCTTGGAATATCCTACCCCTGTTCGTGATCGGTATCCGCCAAGATCCGCATCCACACGAGAAAAGGCCGTTTGCTTCCCCCCATCTACAAGAATCGTCTGACCGCTAATCATCATTTTGAAGCCTTTGGTATCATATTGCTTGGAAGAATCGACTGGGGTTAGCGAATATTGTGTTTTCAATGGATCGCCGACCTTCATATGCTGCTTTACAAAACCTGCAGAAATACCCTCTGTCCGTAAAATATAGCCATCCTTTGGCGCAATTTCATGTAAATAACCACTATCGGTGATTTCTTTAATGATATTATTCTCTACTAATACTTCTATCAAATCTGTTTGCCGATCCAATGCACGGACTTCATCAGCCCATGCATTCGTATAAATAATCATAGAATTATCCATGGCATGGTGCACATAAGGAACTTCCGTCCAATAATAGGATTTATTCACGCCATCTAAATTATATGTAGCACCGTCTACCGTTTGCACCGTACCCTGAAATGCAAATAAATCGATGACCGGTTTATTGTCCTTATCTATAGCAAAGCTATAAAAACCCGGCGTACCCCATTGCGGTGTAGTCACAATCTGACCTTGGGCAATTTCCGCCCCCATAGGGACACCTACTGTTTGCGTATTGAAAAAATCACCATTCGTACCTGCTACTGCACCGGTTTCTGTTGCCATACCGCGTACACTCTGAACATTCGCAACCTGACTATTCTTACCCGTCATAACATCCATTTTAACATTGGGATTCTGCAAATCTACTTCAACTATCGCTACATCGCTATGAATCTCCTTATCGCCGCGGATCGCTGACCAAACATAATTACGCAAGTAGGCTCCTGAAGTAATAGGCTCCTGTTTCGTATTAACCCATGCGGGTACGGACAATGTTGGTACTGGTTTTGGCGTTGGTCTTGGCGTCGGCTTCGCTTTTGCCGTAGTTTTTGTAGTGGTTGTTTTTGTAGCTGCCAGTGCCGTGCCACCCCCAAATGAGAAGGTTTGTAAAGTGACAGCGACAAGAGTTGTCGCAACAATTAAACGAGTTAACTTCTTCCAAATCGGCATTTCTTTCTTTACATTTTGCAAGTTCATAGTTGATCTCCTTTTTTTCTGTTATTCTATTTAGACTATTAAACTAGCAATAAAGTTACGTTATTTCTTATAGGGCTTTAGTCACAAAAAAAAGACCCTTAGTTTTTTACTAAGGATCTTTTTGTTTTATGGCAATTCAGTAAGCTCAGACAATCCGTTGATTGGATCGATGGTGGGTGGAACATTGGAGCCGTTCCCCTGTCTATTCGCGGAACGTCAATTCCTTATTCTCGGTTTTAGACTTGTTTTTGTGTTCTCCGGGGAACGTCAGTAACTTATTTCCGTTGAAATGATGTTGTAGAGGTAAACACAGCAGAATAAGTCATCCTAGTTCCCCAACCCTCTCTACTGAGGGTTTTTCAGCATAATAAGGCTTTCACGATCCGCTTGTGCCTAGCTAACTATCCATTGTTCAAGCATCTATCCATTTAACTTAGATTAGTTAAACGCATCCGCTTTTAATTTCTCAGCCTTATCCGTACGTTCCCAAGGAAGATCAATATCCGTACGGCCAAAGTGACCGTAAGCAGCCGTTTGACGATAAATAGGACGACGAAGGTCTAGTTCTTTAATAATCCCAGCGGAACGCAAGTCAAAATTCTTACCAATGACTTCTACAAGCTTCGCTTCACTAACTTTACCCGTTCCAAAAGTATCTACTGCAATCGATACAGGACGCGCTACACCAATCGCATAAGCTAGTTGAATTTCGACTTTATCCGCTAATCCAGCTGCAACTATATTCTTAGCTACATAACGAGCCGCATAAGCTGCAGAGCGATCTACTTTTGTTGGATCTTTACCGGAGAACGCACCGCCGCCATGACGGGCATATCCACCGTATGTATCCACAATAATCTTACGTCCTGTCAATCCGGCATCACCTTGCGGTCCGCCGATTACAAAACGACCCGTAGGGTTAATAAAATACTTCGTGGCTGCATCCAAATAATCTGCAGGTACAACCGGTTTAATCACGTGTTCGTGTATATCCCGTTTAATTTGCTCCAGGGTAATTTCTTCAGCATGTTGAGTAGAAACCACAATGGTATCGACACGAACAGGCTTGTCTCCCTCGTATTCAATCGTAACTTGTGTTTTACCATCCGGACGAAGATAGCTTAAAGTACCGTTCTTACGCACTTCTGCCAAACGACGCGCCAAACGATGCGCCAGTGCAATTGGCATTGGCATTAACTCAGGTGTTTCATTGACCGCGAAGCCGAACATCAGGCCTTGATCTCCAGCGCCAAGCGCTTCGATCTCTGCATCTGTCATACTGCCTTCACGGGCTTCTAACGCTTGATCTACCCCTTGGGCTATGTCTGCAGACTGCTCATTCAAAGAAGTTAGCACCGCACAGGTTTGCGAGTCAAAACCAAATTTCGCGCGCGTATAGCCAATTTCTTTAATAGTATTGCGAGCAATCGCATTAATATCTACAAATTCCGCTCGACTGCTAATTTCGCCTATAACCAAAACCAATCCCGTCGCCACGGAAACTTCACAGGCTACACGAGCATTTGGATCTTTTTGTAAAAAAGCATCCAAAACCGCATCTGAGATTTGGTCGCAAATTTTATCCGGATGACCTTCTGTTACTGATTCGGATGTAAACAAACGCTTCGCGTTTGAAGTCGTCATATCCTCGACCCCCTTAATTATTCTACAGAACATACTACTTGATTTGTCGATAGCTGTCAATTAATAATGCCATGTAAACCTATAAAAATGCCCTGATTCCTTAGATTCAAGAAATCAGGGCCCTTCTAACATTTATGATAACGAGAATAGCGCTTCTTCCGCCCGTTGAATCAAACGGCGTGTAATCGTTCCGCCAACGGCTCCTGTATCCCGTGAGGAGATATGCCCCCAATAATCTTCCTTGATGGATGAGGCTTGAATCGAACCCAATTCTGTAGCAAATTCAGCATTCGCGCCTAAGGATTGCAAAGTTTGTTTTCCTACAGGCAAACCAAGCTCCGCGGCAATTTCATATTTCAGCATATCCAACGCCTTTTGTGATTCAGGTACAACCTTCGTATTGTTTCCTCGTGCCATAATGATTTCACCTCCTTGCCAATCGGTGTAACCATAGTATGACCTCGGAAATCAATCTAAGACGCATAAATTAATGACACAAAGGGTAAAATTAGGGAGAAATCACTGGAACAAGTGCTGGCGTAGGAGTTACACCAGGTGCCGCTGTAGGACCAGGTGTCGCTGTAGGCGTCGCTACAGGGATAACTGCAGCAGTCACCACCGATCCATCCGCATTTAAAAGTGTGTAACCTCCACGAACCATCACAAAAATATCTGTAGTTTTCTTTGGATCTGCCTGTATACCTCTTTTGTCATTGGGGAAAATAAGAAGATGATTCAATGAAATCGCTGTTTTTGCTAAAATATCTTTACCGGCTGTAATATCCGGAATGCCATTCGTGTCATTACTCACCGCAAGCACATAACCCGTTCTTACAATAAACTCGCTTCCCGCACCAGCCATAAGGAACTGCCCCGGCCTGAGTTGCACGACAGTAAGACCTGCCGATCCACCCGAAGTACCTACGGGGATTTTAGCGGTTTGTGCTGCAACTTGGGCTGTTACTTGTGAGGCAATCTGCTGATCAACATAGCTTTTGGATACCATCGGATCATCTACAGAACCTGGCGTTAGTGCACTGTCCGCACTTGTTTTATATACAGTAAAAGTAATAATTAGTCCGCTTATAACAACTATCATACCTATAATGCGCTTTTTATTCATAAATCAGTTCTCCTTCGATGCTTGTTTTTCCGTAATAACCGCAATGGAGTTTGAACCATCCGCTGAACTTCTTACATTAGTTCCCGTAATATCCGTCAACGTATTGAATTTAAAAATGTAATCCTTGGTCAAATCCAATGCATCAAATTTTAAAATTAACGTTGTGGCATCGTAAACAGTAATGTTTATCGGCGTCTTGACAATAAATGTGCTATTGCCGTCTTTGGACTCTAATGAATAATTGCTTATGATAACGTTACTTCCCGTACCTAAAAGCTCCTTCTGGCTTGTTACTTTAAGCGTGTCCTTAGAGATAATTGTGGCGCTGCTGAGAACAGGTTTCGCGTCCTGTGCATTAGATGTGGTAAATGATGGATATATTGCATCGACTGTTGACGTACCGCCTAATTCATATTGAATGAGATTTAGCGCTCTTAATTTATAGGCATTTCCGCTTATCATTTCTTTGCCGGCTGAGAAAAATAATCTAACTGCATTCGGCTCTTTGGGATCAAAGTAAACTTTAGTCGGCACGGCAGTATAACTGCTGTTCGTAATTCCCGTAAGATTGTAATAATTGGCATTGGTGGCCGTTGTCGCATCCAGACTATTATCAAAATAGACCTTAAGTGTTAATTTATCTAAGTTTTGCACAAAACCAATGTTCAAATCTTTATGTACCGGAATTGTAGGCACAGAGAACGGATATTTTGTTTCAGGCAGCGTAATCTGATCATGAATATCACTAATATTCTTCATTGTTATGATGTAGCTTGTGCCCGTCATAAGCGTATCGGATAAACCAAGCAGAAACGCTTTACCGCCTCCATCACTCGGTATGGAAGAACTAATGACTGTTAAAGGAAAACCCGCAGCTGTGCTAATTTGATAATTCCCTAATTGCTTTGCAGAACTATAATCTATATCTCCGTTAAACTCCAGTCTTAACGTTTTTGAATCAACTGGTGTGACATTCGTTAAATTGAAAGCTTTATTCTCCGTCACATTATTTGCAAATGCTGCAGTATCCCCCGCACCGTCATTGAGATACACACCATTATAAGCACTTGGAATATCGCCGCTTATATTTAGGGCATAAGGCACGTCATCCGTTATTATATTATTCTTCAAATAAATACTTACTACATTATTCTGCTCCGATAGTACTTTTACAGACATATTAGTAGAGTTCCCTTTAACAAAGCTAGCATTGCTCTTAGTTATTTCATAGTAAACCGGAAGTGCAGCATCGCTTGTAATGGGCTGTGTGTAATAAACATTAATCACATTTTTACTCATCGGAACAACCTTGCTTATTTTAAAATAATTCGATACAATTTCAGGAATTTTAAGTCCTACAAAATTGGAAGTGGCAATACTGTTAGTTCCTGTAGCATCGTCTGTAGCATTAATCTCAAGAGTATACTTTTTATCAGGAATTTGATTAGATGTTGTAATCACTAGATTTTGATACACCTGAGAGTTGACAGTTGCCGTTAATCTATTGGCTTTATTGTCGGTCTCATAGATCGTAATATCTTGAGCTGTCAAAGCTTTCACAGCTTGACTCATATTGACGTTCAACGTCACACTATTGGGCGGAATTGCACTGACAATTGTAACCGGGACAATTGCCTTAGCTAGTCCTAGCTGGACCGCTACATCTCTATCAATAATTTTACCATCAATTAACGTATCAATAATCGTTTTCGTAGAAATTTTAAGATGCTTCAAAAGCGCATTATAAAGCACATTCACTACATCAGAGCGCAAGTATTTAGCGTTATCGGTTGTTTGCGTTTTATATTTAACATCTGTAACTAAGCCAAGATTATAAGATGAAGGATAGATCGTATCCCATACAAAATCTGTTCCATCCATATAGCCTAGTGCACCCATTACAAGCTTTAAAAAGGCTTGCTCACTTACAAATTCATTTGGATGGTAGCCGCCGTCAGGAAAGCCATTGACAATATTTAACTGTGCGCTATAGCCTACATAGGGCGCAAACCAGTCGGTCGATTTTACATCCTTAAAGTTAGTAGTCGCATATTGCGCCGCATTCGCTTTCACTTCGTCTTCCTTGCCCATAATTCGCACAATAAAAGTAATAGCTTCACTACGCTTCAATTGTCCCGTGAGATTAAAGTTCACGCCATCTCCTTGTAGTATGGTGAGCTTGTTAAGCGCGACTGCTTTACTATCCAATGCTGCATCCGCATAAGATAATACCGGCAGCATTACCAAGGACATAATCATAGTGAAAATAACTAATTTCTTTTTCATTCCCGATCCTCCAAAAATCTTATTTAATGATTATACGCATAGGAAGTTAATAATGTTTCTAAATTTACTAGATACCCTTTAAGTTTATTCTACCAGTATTTTAAAAACATATCTATCTTACTTGGATCTTAGCTTATTTTAGCAGATCTTCCTCTACTAGGTTAGCTGAAATTGTTTTGTTAGATACAATACTTAATACTTAAGCTCAATTAAAAATATGAAAATAAAACAAAAAAGCCACAACTTTTTATCATTGTGACTTCTTTTGATTTTCGTTATTTATTGACCTATAGATACGCCATGTGAATTTGAACCATCGCTTGAAGTACGTATAAATTGAGTTGAATAATCCGTTAAACTATTAAACCTTAAACTGTAGATTTTGGTCAAATCCAAATTATTGAAAGTTAAAATTCCCGTAGTGCCATTAATCATGCTAACATTACTAGCTTGCTTTGCGACTGTATTATTTCCATCTTTGTATTCCAATACATAATTCGAAGCATCAAGATTAGATCCTGAATTAATGATTTCAGTATTTGTATTGAAACGTATAATATCATTTCCAATGATCTTTGCATCATAAATTAATGGTTTTACCGTTTCAGTTCCATTTCCTTGAAATGAAATGGATGTATTGGCCATTGAATTTTTGCCAAGCTCATCCTTCATGGAACTGAAAACTGTTAATGTATACGTTACACCCGCTGCCAATCCGGGGGATACAGGTAAAAATACTTTCACCTTATAGGGTTCAGCTGGATTGAAATATACTTTAGAGATTGAACCGGAGAAACCCGCACCTGCGAGCATATAATTACCGATATATACTGCACTCACTGGATCTAATTTACGATCAAAATATATTGATAAAGTCGTTTTATCCTCCGCCGTTACATTTAGAATATTTAAATCTTTACGAACAAGCAGTCCTTGACCCGTTAAAGGATATTTGGTCTCAGCAAGAATATTTTGTTTTGTTTTATCAGATACATTTCTTATTGTTAAAACATAACTGTTGTTTTGCAAAAGTGAGCTTGCTACTTGTAATTTAACTACCTTGCCTTGTAAATCCCCTTCACCGGAAATAACCGCATTTGAAATATATCCAGGTGTCCCATTTGTATTAGCAATACTATAATTATTTAATTGCGTTCCTGACATGGAATCGACTTCATCACTGAAAGTAACTTGTATTGTCTTGTCATCCAGTGGCTGCAGGTCAGCTAATTCGAAGGGTTTATTCTCGGAACCATTTGGAGCAAATTCCATGCTATCACCTTGCCCGTCGTTCAATCTAACATTATACATACTAATAACATCACCACTAATTTTAATCGCATACTTTGCGTTTGCAGAAATTAGATCATTTTTCAATAAAATAGACACAGCATTTTCTTTACTGGAAAGTACTTTTACAGAAACATTAGTAAAACTGCCTTTTATATAAGAAACTCCATCTTTTGTGATTTCATAATATACAGGAATTTCAATATTTGTGTTAACAGGTTGTGTGAAAAATACATTTATGATATTTTTACTTACTGTTTCGACTTTTCTTATTTTAAAGAAATCGGATTGCACTTCCTGATTTACATAACCAGTAAAATTTGAATTAACTAATTTAACTTTATTTCCTTGTGCATCAATAACATTCGCTAGTTCAACCACATAGCTTTGGTTGGATTTTTGTTGATCTGTTTTTAAAATCAACTCGCTATCTGTTTGAGATTCAATGCTTGCATTAAGTTTCGCATCTTTATTTCCAGTCTCATAAATCGATATATTACTTGCATCTACTGGCTGAATTTTTTCATTGTAATCTATGGCAATTCTTGCATTGCTCAATACCCTAACTGCATTCACTTGTGTAATTAAAGCATCTGGATTTGGTGTTGGAGTTGGAGTCGGTGTTGGTGTTGGAGTTGGTGTTGGCGCCAAATCTGGCAGTATAGTATGGTTTGGATCAAGCATATCTATAATTTTTTTATTGGTTTGTTTGTTATTCAGATTCAATGAAGTATACAATACTTTAACTACATCTTCACGTTTGTACTGTACGTTATCTTTTGTCAAATTAAGATAACTTTGATCAACTAAACCTACTTGAGCAGCAAAAGAATATAAGTTATCCCAAGTAAAATCGCTATCAGCATTGTATCCCAAAACACCTAATAGCAGCTTGAGAAATGCCTTTTCACTAATTTTATCATTTGGATGAAATTTCCCATCTGGCAAACCATTCACTATTTTTTCTTCAACACAATAACCTACAGCTGGTGCAAACCAATCTGTCTTTTTTACGTCCGAGAACGGAGTTTTCGCATATTGGTCTTTCTTGCCCAAAACATTACTTTCTTGTCCCATCATTCTTACGATGAATGTGATTGCCTCACTACGGCTTAGTTGCGCGGACAGGTTATAACTATTTCCATCTCCTTGTAGAATCGCTAACTTGTTGAGCATTGCTGCCTTATCATTACTCAGTGGTTCTGCTCCTGCGAAACTACCAAAAGATAACGTAAATAAAATCAATAACGATAGCAGAAAAGCAAGCTTACTTGTCTTCAATACATCCAACTCCTCTTTGGGCTTTAACATACTAATAAAATAGACGTGATTTATTTGAAAAAGTTTCGCTTTTAACAATTAGCTTATTTCAAGCATACTATTTCAAGTATGTTTTTAATTAGAAATTAATAAAAGACCTACCTCAATTAAGAGTAGATCTTTTCCAAACTCACAGTGTATCTTTTTCTTCTTTGAATGTCTGCAACTTCATTTTCAAAACATTATCACCTTTAGGGTTTGCGGGCAATGTTTTATTTGACTTTATCGCTGGAATCACTTTACTTTCAATAATCGGATCCGCAAAAAATGAATCATTATTATTGGCTGTAATAACAACTACCATATTTTGTTTTGGCATAACAATTACACTTTGCCCACCTGAACCGTTTGCCGAATATATTGTTGATAATTCAGAATTCTTATTGTTTGTATCTTCAGATGCATGTAACCACCATAGATAACCATAAGCCTCTTCTGAGGGATGAATATTCCGATCTTGGAATTCAATTGTTCTCTGCGTAGATTCCGTTATCCAATCTTTTGGAACTACTCTATCGCCATCCCATTCTCCTTCATTTAAATATAAATAACCAAATTTCGCAATATCTCGAGTTGTTATATGCAGACCAAATGAACCAATAGACACTCCTTGGGGATCCGCATCCCAAGTAACGTCTTGAATACCAATGGGTTGAAAAAGAACTTTTTGTGCATAAGCAGCTTCCGTTTCATTCGTCGCTTTTTGCAATATAGCTGATAAAAGATGTGGGCCACCATTACTATAAACGAATTGCGTTCGCGGATCCGCCGAAAGCGGTAATCCAAGTAGGTACTGTATCCAATCCTGACTATTAATCATATTATTGGTTGCAGCTTCATTCACATTATTCCATTCTAAACCTGATGTCATTGTCAACAAATTGCTAACCGTTATTTCTTTTTTTCGCGCATCGGGATCTTTAAGTAATTCCGGAAAATAGTTAGCAATAGGCTCCTCCACATCGCCAATTTTATGTTGGTTAATTGCAATACCAACCAGCGCAGAAGTTACACTTTTTGTAGCGGATAAAATGTCCTGTTTTGTAGATTGATCATTGTTTTCATTGTAACCTTCGGCAATGATATATCCATTTCTAATTATTAAAAAGCTATGTACATTTTTCCCTTGCAATGCACTTACTGCTGAAGTAAGTCCTACTGAGTCGACTCCTTCCGCTTCTGGCGAAGAGGTTTTCCATTCCGTTATGGGCCAGTATCCAGTTTTTTCAACTGCGAAAACTTTTTTAAAGTATAAAACAGCAGACATAATAATTATTATGATGAAAAGAACATAAAACAGAATTTTTCGTGTGCTTAGCATGTTTTTAATAATTAGTCACCTCCCTGTATGCCTTTTTAATTTACAACATTTATAACTACACCCTCTTTTATTTTTATATTATCAATAACTTATGAAGAAATTATAACGAATTTGTAAATAAAGAGTGAATTTTTTAGACAAAAAAAAGAAGCAGACGCTATAGTTCAGCGTCTGCTTCTTTAGTAATACTTTAAATATTATTGACTAAATTGTGTGCTTGAATTTGAATCATACTTTTCACCGTTAATACCAATAATGTGATTAGTTGAGTAGAAGTTAACTGTACCAACTTGAGTATGAGTAATTGTTGAAGCAAGACCAGCATTTAGAGTAATCTCTACTGTATTGCTGTTATATCCTGCAGCACTCATATCAGTTGCTGGGTGATTGATAACTGAACTATCATACGTCTTCACGCTAGAAATATCACCAGCTACTAGAAGATGATCTACACCATTAACTTTTACAGTTACATTAAATTCATAAGTCACATTAGTTGCTGTCAAATTACCTACAGTATCTTGTGCTTTTTGATTTAATGTAATAGTAATTACTCCAGGTGATGCATAAGTAGCGCCAGTTACCGTTACTAATGCAGCAGCTTTTGGATTAGGTCCAAATTGAGTTGTAATTAATGTAGCATCTGTAGTTGAAGTAACTACAGGTTTAGTACCCACAGCGTTCATTAATGATGAAGCAAATCTTAAATAGTAGTTACCAGTTGAAGATGTAGGTATAGCTGCATCTAATGTAATGGTAAGTTTGTTAGTACCTGCTTCGTAAGAAGTAGATGAAATATGGCTTGCTAGTGAAGACCAACCTGCTCCTGTAATTGTTGCACCAGAAGTACCAGATGCACTTGCAAGTTCGTAGTTACCTTTTACAGTAACATCTGTGTTGTCACCAGCAGTAGTATTCATAACTTCTGGATAGTAAACTACAAGAGTTTTTGTGTCAATTGGTTGAACTTGAATGCTGCTAATAGTACCTGCTGCAGCTGAATTTCCACCAAATTGTCTTGTTTGTTGAACTAGTGAAGCCGAAGTATCTTCATCCTTCATGGATATACTGTGGCCCAAGTCACTAATCATACCTGTTGACACACTAGGATTAATAATTAAATACTTGATTGAATTATCAGTAAATGATCCACCAACTACTTTAAAGTCAAATACTGTATTAGTAGTATCGATTGCAGTTGCATTTGACAATGTAAAGTTTCCTGAAGCACCCCAAACATTTGTTGTGCCTACTTGTGCAAAACTACTTGCACCACCGACAACAACTGGCTTGCTGAAATATACTCTAATTGTATTTGCATTAGGTGAAGTTACATTATCTGCAGTAATTCCAGCAATATCAGTTACAGTCGGTCCAACTGTTAATATGTTAGCAGAAGATGTGCTAACAACCTTAGCTGAATCAATTGTAAGTGTAAATAATCCAGAAGAAGCTGGCGCATTTGCTACTTTGAAGTAACCAGCAATCGGAACTGAAATTACTAATGCATTTGCGTTTGTTGGATCTTTATAAGCATATGCTCCACTAATACTGTGTAAATCAACGTTTCCACTTGTAGTAGTAAGCGTAAATGCACCTGAAACAATGTTATTCGTTGGAGATGCAACTGTATGATCGTACAATGCAGTTGCTCCATCGATAGTACCATCATCAACTGCTTTATCAAAGAATACTTTTAAAGTTTGTGAGTCAGTTGCCTGAACTCCTTGTGCTGTTGGTAAGCTTGCAGTTACTGCATTACCTACAAATTGCCCAGTAATAGCAGTGGAACCTTGATGAATACCATCAGTGTTATCAAGATTAGTTACAGATACTGTGTACAAAGTACCAATAACTGTTGTAGCAGGAATTGTAAGATCTACTTGGTTAGCATGATCCGCGTTAATAACTGCCTTTGTAGGGTAGCCAATGCTCTTATTAATGTTGTAGTGTGAGATGTCTGCTGCAGATGCTGCAACATTTTGATCAAACACTAAAGATAAAGTAACGTGGTCTGTTGAAAGTGTCGCGCTCTTAATTGCTGCAATAGCAGAAGCAACTGCACTACCAACAAAAGTTTTAGTAGCTAGTGCGGAATCAAACAGGTTTCCGTCCATATCCTTGATGTTTGAAACAGTTACTGTGTAAAGATCATTTGTTTGGGAAGCTGTTGTTAATTCTACCGTTGTTCCGCTATCAATTTTAATTGCTGAAACTGCTAGTGCAGATTTATCACCATAAGTTTTAGCGATTTTGAAGTTAGCAGCAACTAAAGTGGATTGATCCAAAGTTCTATTAAATACAATTTTAACTTTAGTATTGCTCAATACTGTAATTGTTGATTTCGAAAGATCTTGTAAAGTAGTGTAAGGTCCGATACCTACGAAAGTTACATAGTTAGCTGTACCATCTACCGCAACACCTGTATAAGTTTTAAGACCAGAAACAGTCAATTTATACAATGTGCTGTCTTTTAAAGCAGTACTTAGAGTTAAAATGACTGCTTTAGCTGTGTAACCATTACTAGCTAATTGAGCTGTAGTATATTCTGGGAAATCAGCGTCAACTGCTGCTTTTACAGAAGCTACAGTAGTTTGAGCTGGTGTTGTGCCATAAGCTTCTTTTAAAGTGTAGTTTGCTACTGCTGCAATTGTTGATGCATCAGGCTTTACGTTAAATACTAGACGAACTGTTTTGGAATCTACAGTTTTAGTAAGAGGTGCTGCTGCTGGTTGAAGCGTTGTTGTAATATCTTTCAAAGTACCTACAAATGTTAATGAAGTAATTTGATCTACAACATTACCTGCAAAATCAGCTGCTCCAGAAATATCAGAAGCATACAAATCTCCAGTTTGGTCTGCAGTAGTTAATTCTACTTTAGTACCATCGCCAGCAACATATGCTGTGTTGGAAATTGCAAGAGCTGCTTTTGTACCATATTTAAGTGAAAGAACTACTTTCAATTTAGTGATGTCTACTCTTTCAGAGAAAGTTAAGACAACTTTGTTATAATCAGTTGATACGATTGAAACTGTTGGTTTAGCTGTATCTACTGAAATACCACCAAAGTTAGCGGAAGTTGTACCGCTAGTTAAAGTGTACAATGTACCAGCTGTAGTATCAGTACCTAAAGTAACCAATACTGTTTTACCATCAGTTGCATAAGGTGCTGCCACAGCTGAACTTATTGCTACTGCTGTACCTGCTGCATCTTTAACTGTTACGTTTTTAGCATTAACATCTGCCGCTGCTGCTGCAGTGTTAAGAGCAACTTCAACCACTTTACTTGTTACAGCTACTGCTGTAGCAACATCAAGAGTTTTAGCTGTAGCAACTGGTGTTGCTGTTGGTGTTGCTGTTGGTTGTGGAATAGCTTCATAAGCATTGATCGAAATTACGAAAAGTTCGCCACGCTTAGCAGCTTTTGTTGTGTCAGCGCCAGCTTTTACATAACCAGCTTTAATTGCAGCTGCTACATAGCCTTTTGCCCAATCGGATGCTTTAGTACTACCTACATCAGTATTCGAAACATCCAAATCAAATTTCACTGCTAATACTTTAGCGATTTGTTCAGTAGTTACATTACCTGATGGGTTAAACATACCGCCGCCCATACCATTCAATAAACCTGCTGTTGTTGCTGCACCGATATAACCTGCAGCCCATCCAGCGCCGTTTAAGTCAGAGTATGCATCGCTTGCTCCTACGTCACCGGTAAGATTCCATAATTTCACGATTACTTTTGCGAATTCAGCGCGAGTTAATGTACCGTCAAGATTTGCACCTTTTTGTGCGTCACCGTCTAGGACACCTGCTGCTTTTAATGCGTCATATGCTTGTTGTGGAGTGTAAGTCGCGCTAGTTGCCGTAGCAGTCGTTGTTGCTGCTGCCGGTGTAGTATCAGCTGATACTACGGATACGAACATGGTGAATACCATGGCTAAAGCTAATATAAGTGATAAACTTTTTTTCATAAACTTTTTTTCTCCTCCTTGAATCTGTTTTAATTTGTGAGAGTTGCTAGAAACAAAATTTGAGCTCGATTCCCTCATTGTTGATTCACCCCCTTCCCAGAGTTGAGCGAAATTTCTTTATAGTGATGTCTGCTGCCCGAAAGCAACAGAAACTAGTAAACGAACGAAAACAAACTAGAGGCACGAATGCCACACTTTAACATTATACATGGGCATTCTTGCATCGTAAAGAAATATTTTGAGAAAATTAACCAGCTTCGTTAAGACTTCTGGTGAAGTAGTTGGCTTTTCACAGTATTAAACGCATCGATTCAAAAAAAGTTGCGGAATGCGAAAAAGTTTTTTTCCTATGTATACCGATATACCATCGTCTACAAAAATTAGTATACACGGAACTCTTTATCACGTCACGCCGCAGATTTTACCATAGAACCGTAAAAAAGAGACCGTCCAAGTTTCGGACAGTCTCTTTAAATTTGAAGCTTATTTAGGAATTTTCTTTTGTTGCTGCAATACACTAATCGCTACTTGTGCGGCTTCTGCACGTGTGAAGTTTTGATCACCGTCAAATCGGAAGGTTGTTTTTTTCTGACCTTGCAGTAAAACATTCTCTTTCCCTGTGATAAGACCCGCTTTACTGACCGCTTCTACTGCAGTACGGGCATACAGATCAATTCCATTCGCATCTGTAAATGCCTTTTGAAGATTAGTGAGTGACTTTACAGAATCCGTATTTAGTTTGAGATTTGCCGCCCGGCTTATCATTACTGCTGCATCTTGCCGCGTTATGGATTCATCCGGCGAGAATCTGCCGCCGCCGCCGCCGCGTACAATGCCGACCCTTGCTGCGGTTTCAATATACCTATAATCGTACAAGCCGTTTGTT
Organism: Bacilli bacterium; assembly: GCA_028287395.1. Taxonomy (GTDB): domain Bacteria; phylum Bacillota; class Bacilli; order Paenibacillales; family NBRC-103111; genus Paenibacillus_AC. Next base: position 3,520 of record JAQBPR010000042.1, on the reverse strand, counting down.
AAAGGATTCGGAATCAGTACATCAGAAAAGCTTGAACTACCTGGTGTATATTGAAGAGGGAAGTCAAAAATCTTCACAAGCAGAGCAGCAAATTCACCCCTGCTTATATTGTCATTCGGCACAAAGTCGGTATTTTCCTTATTCACCATGATTCCTTTGGAGTAAAGCGTATCTAGTTGATTACGTGCCCAAGGATGACTTGTTATATCATCAAAGCTTTGATTCATATACATTACTTGATAATATCCGAAAGAATCAAACGGAACCGTTATTGTGTTCTTCTTCTGATCAATAACTCCGCCGATATTATGCCATCTGTATGCTACTGTACCTGTATAATCTTCATATATATCAAAATGATACACCGTGATATATTTCCATGCATCACTGCGAATATTCGGATCATATTGAAGTGTTAAAGTTCCTCGTTTACTCGGTACAACAAGATCTTTCACATCTCGGCTAAAGAAGTTGGTATCCTCATAAGGAAGCTTGCCACTGCCCGAAAATGCATCCGCTGTATCGGTTACAATACTAGGAATCGTTCCAGCATCAATCCAATACAAGCTGCTTGCAGGTATAAAGCGTCCATTCGTATCGCCTAACAGTAGCTTGCCGCTTGGAGAAATAACCGGATTCGGATTGTCTGTTTGACCATCCTGGTCTGATGGCTCCTTATATTTGTCTACGCGCCCATCATCCTGATTGGCAATCCCAAACAAAATTTTTCGATCTGTCGTTAGATATTGATTTATTGCCTTCGTATCATTACGCATCAGATTCGTTCCTGCTGGGAATTTCAATTCCACATTGCCATTAAATACTTTTAAAGATGTTTTTAAAAGCGATTTAAATTCAGCGCCTTCCACTGTCGTATTGGAGTTAAACAATACGAAGCTGCCTTTGGTATTCACTGTCCCTCTAACAACAGTAAATTTAACATTGTTAGCTCCCGCCTTAAGATTGTCTAACTCATAGAAGAAATGGGTTACAAGGTTACCATTTTGATCTTTCACTTGTTTTTTTATGGCATCCGTCTTACCGCCAAAGTTAACACGATCCGCATTCTCAGCTGCCATTTCGATCTCAATATAATTACTATTAATATTTGCTTGATCCACGCCGCTTGAAGTCTTGGTCAAGACTGGATAGATCAATACGTAAGGCAGCGGCTCGCGAGTGATTGTAATCGTCTTTGTTATCGTCACACCGGAATCGTTTGTGATTGTGAACTCGAAAATTGTATCTCCTGTAATCGCAAGATTAATCGGAAATGTTGAAAAAGACATAGGCGACTGTGAGAAATCCACTGTATCTAAATAAGGATTATTGTTGTTAGCAGGATCCGGAGCCCCATTCAATACTCTTCTGTCATAAATTGAAACTTGATTTCCATTCGCGTCCTTCTGCTTTACTGTCAATTTAAAATCACTTGCGTTGAGAAACTGACCCTTAAAGCTAACAGCAGTTTCTGATGTTGCATACGTATCCGGAAGCTTACCTGGTACAAACTTTGGAATATCCGCCGTCTCAACCGGTTTTATGGTCTGGAACTCAGGAGCCGTTGAAGTGAAGAGGAATATATCATACGAAGTTTTCGTTTGAAGTATTCCAGCAATATAAATGTAGAATTCAATCGTATTCTTGCTATTATTTATTAAAGGTCCTCCATGAGTATCAATCGTTATATGGAAATTTTTGGTACCAATCTCGAATTCAGTGTTATCCGTAGGATCCAGATTAGTTTTGATGCCATTGACATACATCTCAACATTAGCCTCTGTTGGCCATGAAGCTTCCGGGAATGAGGGAATGTTGATTAAGCGACCCGAAATACAACCTGGAATAATTTGATTGGATGAGGTTGTACAAGCAATTTCACTAAACGGATCTTTGATCACCATACCAGAATAAAGATTATTAATTATGATATAAGGCGTGCTAGCCATATTGATATCGTAGATTACTTTACCGCTAAGGTTTTCACCTTGCGTAGGTGTACCTGTACCTGTGCTGTCGTTACTTGGAATGACGGTAAACTTCGTTGCTCCGTTAGGAATACTGTTAAGATCAAATTGAAATATACGACTAGTGCTTGTCGGATCTGTCGGATCTGTCGAATATGTGGTTTGAGTAAAAAAAGGAGCTGATGAAGTTGTATAATCACCAATATACAGATTTACTTTTGCTGTATTTCCATTAGCGTACACATAAAGCTTATTCGGCATTTCACCAATGGTATTGGTTGAAGCTTCACTCAATTGCTGTGTTGACCCAACCATCGTGTGATCTATATAGGGCAAATTCGGATCTACATAATGGTAATTAAAAATCGTTGGCGGCAAGGAATCTGTTACAAAGTTATAAAATTTAAACTGCACGACTTGATTACGATCGTTAGGTATCGTAAGGCCAACACCGAAATTAAATACTTTGTACTCGCCTCTCACTGAAAGCGCCGAATTTTCTTGCAATGAAGGTTGTGCAGGCGCAACCGTATAGGTCAACGCAGCTCCGGAAACCTGTCCATTGTACAGCATACTTACCTTGTACGTCCCCTCGGGAAGGCTTGGAAGATCAAAAGAAGCTTGACTCTCCGCAAGCACCGATAAAGCATTTTGATATGTAACTAATCCCGTCGCATCGGAAACAAATTGTAACTGTAACTTCTGATTGTCCAAGCCAAAGCCAGTTCCAGTTACATTGAGTAAAGAACCAGAGGCCCACTGATCACTGAATATTAGCGGTGGATTTATGCTAGCCAAAGCAGGATTAGCTACTGTAAAAGGATATTGTGCTAACAGATTTCCATTATAAGATACTTTTATAAGATATGTTCCAGCATTTAATGTTTGCGGCATAGGAACCGTCGCAACCAATCCTGTAGTAGATAAGCCCGAGTTTCCAGTCTTTGTCGCTGCAACGGTACCGAAGCTTCCTGTGCTTACATTCACCCATTGCACGGATACTTTACTTGCATCTGATAAAATAGCCCCATCAATGGTTAAATTTGTTGATGCAAGGTCGGTTTGGCTTACCTGAAGCGGAGAAACATTGGTCACGATTTCGTTAGCATAGGATGGCGCAACAATAGTGTTTGCATATACTGCCGAGGCGACTGTTTTCGTCGCAACAGTCGATAACGTTGGGCTAGTACCCCCTGTATAATTATTTTTCTCAAAGGATAGGTCATAGATAACTCCGCTTGTCAATTCTGATAAATCATTAACTTTAAAAATTAGCGATTTGCCATTCACATATGCTGGCGTTAACCCTACCGTTGGAGTTGCTGCAGTAATATCATGATCAGTAAGAATAGCGTTGGAAATATCGGGTATGTTTGGATCAAGATTTATACCCAAATTCGTTCCCGCAATAGCGAAATAAGTCGCTGTAGTCACTGTAGTCTGATCTGGTATTGGAACCGTTATCCTCGTAGTTGATACAACCGTTGGCGGAAGTGGGTCGGCTGGATCAATCGTAAAAACAGTATTGATAAGCTCATTGTTGCTGTAGCTTA
>JAQBPR010000010.1 GCA_028287395.1 Bacilli bacterium | reverse complement strand
GTCGCCGCTTGGGGAGATAATAGTGTTGGTCAAACCAGCGTGCCGGCGGGATTGACCAGTGTCGTCGCCATTGCCGCAGGAGGCAACCATTCCTTAGCGTTGAAATCGGACGGCACTGTCGCCGCTTGGGGAGATAATAGTCAAGGTCAAACAACCTTGCCAGCGGGATTGACCGGTGTCGTCGCCATTGCCGCAGGAACTTACCATTCCTTAGCGTTGAAATCGGACGGGACCGTCGCCACTTGGGGAGATAATAGTCAAGGTCAAGCGACCGTGCCAACGGGGTTGAACGGAGTCGTCGCCATTGCCGCAGGATATAACCATTCCTTAGCGTTGAAATCGAACGGCACCGTCGCCGCTTGGGGATGGAATGGTTATGGTCAAACGACCGATCAGGGGTTGACCGGAGTCGTCGCCATTGCCGCAGGAACTTACTATTCCTTAGCGTTGAAATCGAACGGCACCGTCGTCGCTTGGGGACGTAATAATGCCGGTCAAACGGACGTGCCGGCGAGTCTGACCGGAGTCGTCGCCATTGCCGCAGGATGGGACCATTCCTTAGCGTTGAAATCGGACGGCACTGTCGTCGCTTGGGGAGATAATACTTATGGTCAAACGAGCGGGGCAGCGGGGTTGACCGGAGTCGTCGCCATTGCCGCAGGAACTTACCATTCCTTAGCGTTGAAATCGAACGGCACCGTCGTCGCTTGGGGACGTAATAATGCCGGTCAAACGACCGTACCAGCGGGGTTGTCCACTCCTGTCAAAGGGAAATCGATTGCTGCGGGAGGAAACCATTCCTTAGTGTTGAAATCGGACGGGACCGTCGCCGCTTGGGGATATAATCTTTATGGTCAAACGACCGTGCCGTCGAGTCTGACCGGTATCGTCGCCATTGCCGCAGGATTTAACCATTCCTTAGCGTTGAAATCGGACGGGACCGTCGCCGCTTGGGGATATAATAGTCATGGTCAAACGGACGTGCCGGCGAGTCTGACCGGAGTCGTCGCCATTGCCGCAGGATGGGACCATTCCTTAGCGTTGAAATCGGACGGGACCGTCGTCGCTTGGGGAGATAATATAGACGGTCAAACGACCGTGCCGGTGGGATTGACCGGAGTCGTCGCCATTGCCGCAGGGACCCATTCCTTAGCGTTGAAATCGGACGGGACCGTTGTCGCTTGGGGAAATAATAATTTAGGTCAAACGGATGTGCCGTTGGGTTTGAGCGGTGTCGTCGCCATTTTCGCAGGATATTACCATTCCTTTGCGTTGAAATCGGACGGGACCATCGCCGCTTGGGGATATAATATAAATGGTCAAACGACCGTGCCGGCGAGTCTGACCGGAGTCGTCGCCTTTGCCGCAGGAGATCACCATTCCATAGCGTTGAAATCGGACGGTACGGTTGTTGCTTGGGGAAATAATGTTAATGGTGAATCGACCGTGCCGGTGGGATTGACCGGAGTCGTTGCAATTGCCGCAGGAGGTGCCTATTCCTTAGCGTTGAAATCGGACGGTACCGTCGTCGCTTGGGGAGGTAATAGTTATGGTAAAACGACCGTGCCGGGAAACGCTAATTTGAACGGTTTAACCGTGGATGCGGGTTCCTTGATCCCGACTTTTGATTCCTCCGTCACTAGTTACACCTATTCGTATGTCGGCTCTTCTGCCGCCAGCGTTAATGTCACAGCAACATTGGCCGATTCTGCAAACGCATCTTTAATGTTCAACAATCAAGTACAAGCGAGCGGAGTCACTGCTGCCGTCTATTTGACGGGGGCAACTACCGTTATCCCCGTTAGGGTATCTCCTTTCTTCTTGCCCGATCAAACGTATTCCGTTACGGTGGTCAAAGATTCGACTGCACCTAATGTAACATTTGGTACGAACGGAAACACTGCTGCCGCGAATACAGCGTCTACAACAGTGACCGTCAGCGATACGGAAAGCGGGGTAGACGCTGTCACGCTGCAATATGCGTGGACGACTAGCGCGGCTGTACCGACATCAGGATGGACGCCGTTTGCAAGCGGGGATGCGCTGACGAAAACCGGAGCAAACGTGGATTGGTATTTGCACATTCAGGCGATGGACAATGTCGGCAACACAGCGAACGTGGTGTCGAATCGTTTTCGGATCGCCGTCGCGCCCACTGTTTCGAGCGTTCCGACAGCGCTGACAGCTCCGATAGCTCCGACAGCGGCTGTGCCGAGTGAACCTGGGATCACAGTAAACCCTGACGGCGGGATCACACTTCATATCGATCCGGCAAACATCGTGAAGGAAACTAGGCCGGACGGTACCGTAGTGGAGAAGCTGGTGCTTTCCGAACTAACGATGAATAATGTTTTGGAACAGCTACAAAACACTACCAAACACCTTGTGATTATAGAAATCAACGACACGGAACAAGTGGTACAGGTACAGTTCCCTGCTGCTTCCATTGCTGCAGCATTCAAGTCTTTTCCGGATGCCGTGTTTGAGGTTAAATTAAACGGCGTAAGCTTTCAGTTGCGGGTCAGTGTGCTCGATCTGGACGATTTGGCAAAACGTCTCGGCGTAACGCAAAAAGACCTGAAAGTGAATATTGTCATGGAACGAGTAAACGATCAAGTCAAGAATGACATTGAACAACTCGGTGTTTCCCAAGGGTTCAAGGTATACGGCAACGTCGTCGATTTCAAGCTGACAGCCGAGGCCAGCGGTCAAACGGTGGAAATCCGCGACTTTGGCGGAACGTATATGGCGCGAGTGATCGTGGTGGACGGGGACGCAGTTAATCGTAACTTGATGGCCGTTCACTACGATGCCGCGACAAAAACCGTTTCATTCATCCCATCTGTTCATGCTGTAAGAGCGGATGGCAAACAGGAAGTCGTATTGATGTCACCGCACAACAGCATGTACGCCGTCATTGACGCAAGCGGCAAGACGTTCGCCGACCTGCGCGGGCATTGGTCGAAGGCCGATGTGGAATTGCTGGCGTCGAAGCTCATCGTAAACGGCTTAACTGACAACCTCTTCGCGCCTGACGCTGACATTACAAGGGCGGAATTCGCCGCTTTGCTGGTTCGCGCGTTAGGGGTGTCCACGGACCTGAGTGCGACCCAATCGGGCTTTGTAGATGTAGCGGCAGATGCATGGTATGCGCCTGCAGTACAAGCGGCGTCGAATGCCGGATTGGTGAGCGGTATGGCGCCGGATCGCTTCGCTCCGAATGAGCGGATTACCCGTGAGCAGATGGCGGTCATGGTCTCCAGAGCGATCACTCTCGCAGGTCAACAAGCCGAAGCTGCAGCCTCGCAAGGAAAACCTGCGGGACAAGCAGATCAACTGCTAGCCAAGTTCGCGGATCAAACATCGATATCCACTTGGGCGCAGGCAGCAGTTGCCCAAACTGCGGGTGCAGGCATTATCATGGGGATGGACAACGGCATCTTTGCGCCATCGGAATATGCGACCCGTGCGCAGGCAGCCGTCATGCTGAGACGATTTCTACAGTACGTGCGGTTTATCGATTAAGAAATGCAAAACTGGTGCAGGTAAAGATATTTGAACACGTCCGCGCCAAAATGATCGCGTTGCTGGTTCTGATGCAACAATTAAAACTGATCAAAGATATCCTCGATTTAGTGATATGATTATGCTATCAAACGGTTGTGTTGCAAAAATTTAAAAACGATAGTTTTAATCGTGGTTTATCGGGAATTTATGCAGTCAATCCGAACAATTTATTTATCCATTCAACATCGGAAACAACAGGCATTATTTCAACCTGTTGCTTCCTTAGCATATGAAAAGCTTCAATTCCTGTTATTGTTTTCTCGGCAGTCTGAAATGTTTTAAATCCCAACATGTGATTCGTCATCTTTTTTATAAATCGATGATCCTGTTCTACTATGTTGTTAAGGTACTTCGCCTGTCTTATTATTGTTTCTTGCGATAAACTCTTTTCCTCTTTTAACTGTTCTATTGCCGGAGGGTAAGCAGGGTTCTTATCTACCGTGATTACACGTGGTGATTGATTGTGTGACGAAGATAAAGCCTTCTTAAAAAAGCGCTTCGCTGCTTGAATATCCCGATTTTCGGACAGCATGAAATCAATCGTGTTTCCCTTGGAATCTACTGCGCGATAAAGATATTTCCAATTTCCTTTGACTTTGATGTAAGTTTCATCCGCCCAGTATGAATCGTTTGTCGGTCTCAAAAACGGTCGATTTCGTTTATCTATTTCAGGACCGAACTGATGGACCCATCTCATGATCGTTGTGTGAGAGATATTCAACCCTCGCTCTTTCATCATTTCAGCGACATCCCGATAACTCAAGCAGTATTTCAAATACCATCTAACAGTTAATAGGATAATTTCCGATTCGTAATGCTTCCATTTGAACAAATTTACTACGGGTTCCAAAATAGATACCTCATTCCGTACCTTCATTTGAAACAATGTTATCATAAATGAAATTCTTGCACCACAACCCAAAGTATAGTGTATCGGGTAACTGCGAACTTTTTTAATCCTTGCACCAGTACCGTGTTTTTTTATTTCTTGCACCACAACCCCTATTTTATTATGTATTCAGAGGCTCCGGGGAGGACTGATCAGGTTTACCCATATCCGATTGACGATATGTTTCATTAAGGAACACGGATGGCGATATGCCGGTAACCTTCTTAAATACGCGACTAAAGTAAAAGGGATTGGGAAAATCAAGCATGTCGCTGACTTCTGATATAGATTTGGCGGTGTTGCGAAACATTTCGATGGCCGTGCCAATGAGAAGCTCGGATTGAAACTGAGTCACGCTTTTACCGGTTTGCTTGCAGAATATGCTGGACAAATAGGCAGGATTCATTGCTAATGCATCTCCAATCTCTTGGCCGGTTAGCTTGTGAGGGCAAGCTTCCCTCAATAAGTCAATCATTCGATTGACTATTCGGTGCGTCTTAGTCTCTCGTCGTTTATCTGCTTGTCCTAAGTACAAATCACCAAACAATTCTAACGTCAATGTCGTTAGTTTAAGAGGTTTAAGCGGATGAGGGGTTTCGAACGTTTTGAGCATGTTTTTGATCTGCAACTCGACAATGTGCGGATTAGCGACGGTTATAAACTTTGGCAATGTCATATGGACGGCATAGGTCTCAATTGGCAAAATGTACTTTGGCGGATAGATAGAATATTCAGCTGTTGTGTCAGTCGATTGGGACGGTGTTTGATCATAAAAGTGAATGAAACTCCAGGTTGTTCCAGGGTCGTAAGGACTGCCTCCAAAGTGAGGAATACCACGTTTCAGAAACAAGGCATTTCCTTGTTCGAGTCGATATTCGATTCCATCTTCAAAAATCTGAATGGAGCCATGGGAGACATATAAGAAAACGTGGAAGGTATCTAACGTCCGATCGGGATGACGAATATTTCCTTCTACTGTCATGCCATGTCCGATATCACGGACAAGCGGAGGATGCATTAAAGATATGCTAATTTCGTTCACTTGATTGGGTACCCCCTATATCTTAGGATTTCCTTCTTAAAATAATATATTAAAAACTAAAAATAAGATAGGTATTCTATGATTATGTGAATTCAGTCTATCGTTTGAATCGTTCATAATAGAAGAGAGAGCAATAGTTTAATAAAGACGGAGGATAAAATACATGAAGACTACACCCTTTCACTTACGGCAAGTTCGATTAACTGATGGACCTCTTAAGACGGCGACCGATTTAAATAAGGATTTGCTCTTACGCTTGGAGCCTGATAAGCTATTATCGCGATTTCGTGAGTATGCGGGATTGACCCCGAAAGCTCCAATCTATGAGAAGGGCTGGGAAAGCTCAGGTGTTTCAGGACATACCTTGGGCCACTATCTATCCGCATGCTCGATGATGGCAGCGTCAGGAGATGAGCGATTCCTGCCTATTATTGCGTATATCGTGGATGAGTTGGAAGAGTGTCAGAATGCTCATGGCGATGGATATGTATCAGCTATACCTCGCGGTAAGGAGATTTTTCAAGAAGTCAAGTTAGGTGACATTCGCACACTAGGTTTTGATCTTAATGGAGGGTGGGTGCCGCTCTATACAATTCACAAGCTGTTTGCAGGCTTACGGGATGCATACCGCCTGACGGATAACCAGAAAGCGTTGGAGGTCGAGACTAAGCTTGGTCTCTGGCTGGATAATGTATTTGCACCTCTTAGCCATGAACAGATGCATTTAGTGATGCGATGTGAATTCGGCGGAATGAACGAGGTGTTGACAGATTTAGCTGTAGATTCGAGAGATAGCAGGTTTATTGTGCTTGCAAATCGACTGTATCACGAGCAACTGCTTGAGCCGTTGGTTCAGGGACGTGATGAGTTAAGTGGGCGTCATGCCAACACGCAAATACCCAAAATTGTAGGTGCAGCTCGTCAATTTGAGGTGGTTGGTGAATTGAAAAATAAACAGATCGCCGAAAATTTCTGGGATACTGTCGTTCATCAGCATTCCTACGTTATCGGCGGCAACAGTTTGAACGAGCATTTTGGTGAGCCGGGCAAGTTGAACAATCGACTTGGAGAGGGTACCTGCGAAACCTGTAATACTTACAATATGCTTAAGTTGACGAAGCATCTTTTTGGCTGGCACGCCCTCGCAGAACAAGCGGATTATTACGAGCGCGCCATGTACAACCATATTCTGGCTTCTCAGCATAAGAAAGATGGCAGAGTTGTATACTGCCTATCCTTGGAGATGGGAGGACAGAAGCATTTTAAAACTTTGTTTGAGGACTTTACGTGCTGCAATGGCACGGGTTTAGAGAATCATTCCTCTTATAACAGCGGGCTCTATTACCATGATGATCATTCATTGTTCATTGCCCAATATGCTCCTTCTGTGCTTACGTGGAGTCAGACTGGAATGAAGGTTACCCAAGAGACGAACTATCCGCTGGATGGTCATATTCGTCTTTCTATACAGTCAGAGAGACAATCGGAGTTTACCCTACATTTACGCTATCCGCATTGGGCAACGCAGGGGATGAGCATTCTTGTCAATGGAGAAGCCATGGATACCTCAAAGTACCTTCCTTCGAGCTTTGTGCAAATTGAGCGGCATTGGGAAGATGGCGATGTCGTGGATATTCATATTCCGATGTCGATACGTACAGAAACGATGCCGGATAATCCGAAAAGAATTGCGTTCTTGTACGGGCCGCTTGTATTGGCTGGTGATCTCGGAGAATTACAACCTCCGCGAGAAGATTCGAACCCTATCAACTCGGCTAACGAGCGAGTGTTTACACCAGTACTGATCGCTTCAAACGAAGAGGAGCTTTATACTAAGCTTCTGCAGGTTGAGGGTGAATTTGGTGTTTACCAAATGAAGGGGCTTGGCAATCCTAGAGATATCAAATTGATTCCATTTTATCAAATATACGATCGGCGCTACACCATCTATTGGGATTTATTCACGCAGGAGGAATGGAATAGAGAAGAGCAGATTTACAAAGATACGTTGGAAGCGAATCGATTGCTTGAAGAGCATACAGTCGTATTTGTTCAGACGGGCGAAATGCAGCCAGAGCGCGATTACGAATTTAAAGGTGATAACAGCCAGATTGGGATTATTGCTGGGCGCAAATACAGAGAGGCTTGGCTTAATGGATGGTTTTCCTATCAAATTGATGTACTCCCTACTGATCCGGTTGATCTTGTATTGACCTATTCTATGGTTCAAGAGCCTGTGAATCAATACGATATTCTCATAGATGGTCATAAACTTGACGATGTCGGAGTCGTAATTGCGGAGGAAATGAATCGTTTTGTACAAGTTAGTTATTCCATTCCCGTGGAGTGGACGATGGGCAAACGAAAGGTAACTTTGAAATTTCAGTCGAAGATAGATCGTAAAATAGCAAAGGTATTCGGTGTTCGTCTTATTAAGAGAGAGAGTAATAGTTAAGTAAATATGCTAAGTAACTGTCGAGTTATTATGATGTACAACTACAAGGTCATCTTTAAAAAGCACAAATTGGAAAGTTCAATGAGATAATGAGAAGGCAGCGTTATAACAAAACAAATAAGAAGGCTGGAAATTGAGGCCATCCCATTTTTTCATGAGTTATGTCTAGTATTCATCATTGGGAGGTATTGTTAATGAAATCGATAATTTCTTAACGATAATTTTATTGTATCTTAAACATAGTTGATTTATGATTATGGCATCGTTTTTATTTTGCTCATTATCAGGAGGAGTTCATCGTGTATAAAGTACTGATCGTCGACGATGATAAATTGATAAGGCAATATATGACATCATTGTTGAATTGGGAATCTCTCGGATTTGAATTAGTTGGTGAAGCAAGCAACGGTGCTAATGCACTGTTGTTTTTTAATCAGATGAAGATAGATCTTGTCATCACGGATATTTCCATGCCAATCATGGATGGAGTAGAATTAATTAGAAAAGGAAAAAGTGAATACCCTCATATCGAATTTCTGGTACTTAGTAACTATAATGAATTTATAAATGTAAAAAGTGCAATGAAGTACGGTGCTTTAGATTATCTAATGAAATATGAAATTGACACCGAATGTATGGCAGCTGCCTTAACTTTTGTGAAAACAAAACTAGAAGAACAGAAAATGACTCGATCTCAGAATAATTTAGTAGTTTTGGATACCAAATGGCGGGAACAGCTTGTACAACAATTTTGGAGAAATATATTATTACAGCCATTGAATAAGGAATTTATTCAACTGGAAGCATTGAATTTGGAGATTGAGCTTTCAAATGGTCTTTATGTACTTTTAATGATAGACATCGAGGCTGAGCACCGAGAAGAAGATAAATTGATTGGAAATATTAAAATCATCTCGAACATTGTTAAGCGACTAACAGAGTCATGTAAATATAGTTATACATTTGCACTTAGTGAGGCAAGATTATTAATCTTACTTAAATTTAGAGAAAAAAGCAGTTTGTTTATAAAAAATGCTTCTTATGAAATTGCTAGAAACCTAAAAAGAGAAGCAAGTGATTTGATTACTCAACCATTGACCATTGCTATAAGTGAAGCCATCTACAATTTGGACGACTTTCCCGTCCAGTATGAAAAATTATTAAATGGAATTCGAGGCAAGTTTTATTGGAATGTAGGTAAAGTTATGGATATCTCTTTTTTTAACGGATTTAACCAAAGCTTTAATAGAAATCTAATGTACAGTTTATTGAAAAAATTTGAAGAGTACTTACAAAAATCTGAAACTCCTGAAGCAGTCGAAATCATGGAAACCATTTTTCAAGAAATCAACAAACAAAAGTATGAACCGGAGCTGGTTTACGATTACTTAACAGAAATGATCAGGTCTATTAAAACGATATTCGAGAAAAAGGGCATTTCATTATCCAAACACGATGGTATTTCATTCTTGTCTGGTAAGGAAATTAGGGATCTTCCTGATTTGGAGTCTCTTAAAGTATGGTTTTCCAGTTTTGTGCAGTCCTTTCAAAGAGTAATATTCGATTCCTCGGCACTAGGCAATCGTAAAGATATCAAGAGTGCCATCAAGCTCGTCAAAGAAAATTATAAGAATAATATGACATTGGATTATGTAGCGGATTACGTCGGGATGAGCAAAAATTATTTCTGCACTGTTTTTAAGGGTCAAACAGGAAGTGGATTTGTTGAATATTTGAATAAAATTCGCATTGAAAACGCTGAGTTTCTCATAGTGAATACGGAGAAAAGTATGAATGAGATTGCAGAGGATGTAGGCATGACATACGGTTATTTCTGTAAAGTATTCAAAGAAATGAAAGGTATAAAACCAAATCAATTGAGAAAATATAATGTGAATAGCGAGGGGTAATGGAATGCTTAGGATATTCGTCAATAAGATATTTATAGCACCTATTGCGCTATATCAGTCCATTAACAAAAGCCTAAAATATAAATTGATTATGTATTTTATGCTCTTATCGGCGATTCCTATCATTATTACTGTCGTTATTGTTTATAAAATGACTTCTTTGACATTTGAAAAGCGAGTCATTCAAAGCTCGACAGACATGATCATGGGTAAAATTGGTTATTTTGATAGTTATATCAGAGAGATTAATAATATTTTGTCAGAGGAGACTTATTCCGCGGATACTTTAAACTATTTGAGGCTTTTAAACTCTAATGATTCTACCCTAAAAGATAATTCTGAGATCTTAGATCGTCTGGCCGCACAGTTAGATTATATAATAAGTTTTAAAAGCAATCTCGTAAACTCCATTATGATTCTGCCTGCGGATCATAACAAATACCCCATTTCAAGGGGCAAATACAATTACATTACAGCATTTAACGGCGATTATCGTGATTCACCAGTCTATAAACGAACCATCACCATTAAAGGGCTTGAAGTATGGGATTTTTCATTTAATGTGAATTCGAAAGACTATTTTGCAACCGCTTCCTCTGTTTTAATTAATCAATCAGAGAATCAAGTGCTGGGTATTGCCATTATTTTTCTGAATGTGGATCAGATCAAAAATATTTTTGATAATGCAAATTCTTCAAACGGAGAATTGTATGTTGTCATGGATCAGAAAAACCAAATTATTTATAATTCGGATAAATCCAAAATTGGTAAATTATATAGTGATACTGCGCTCCTTAGCAAAATCGGTAATCTTTCTAGTGGAAGCTTTAAAGCCGATTTAAATGGAGTAAGAAATGTGGTTACTGTGTATACATCAGAAAACAGTGGTTGGAAAATTATTAATGCTGTTCCGTACAAATATATTGTCAAAGATGTAAATCAGATAGCGAAAATTACTTTATGGGTGGCAAGTCTATGTCTTTTAGTTGTTTTTCTTACTGCCATGAAAATTTATTTTAGCTTATATAATCCAATTAAGAAGCTTAGTATTTCTATGAATAAATTGGGTAAAACGAATTTGAATATCCAAGTCGTGACAAAAAGAACGGATGAAATTGGATTGCTTACAAATCGTTTTAATTACATGACAGACAGAATTACGATGCTTATTAATGATGTCGAAAAAGAGCAAATCCAGAAAAAAGAAAATGAGATAAAGGCACTGCAATCTCAAATTACACCTCATTTTATATATAACACGCTAAATGCGGTGAAGACGACAGTCCTTTTGGGGAGAAATGAAAACGCAAACGAGATGATAATTGATTTGATTAGTTTGCTAAAGGCTGCAGCTAGAAACACGAGTAATTTTATTGCATTGAACGAGGAATTAAATTACGTTAAAAGTTATATATCGATTATGCAATACAGGTATGATAAACATTTTATTGTTTCATATAACGTTGATTATAATCTACTCGATGCTAAGGTGCTGAAATTTATTCTACAACCTGTAATAGAAAATTGTATTATACATGCATTCGAAAAGTTGGATTCAAATAATCAAATTGTGCTGCGGGTTAAGGGCAATCGAGATTATATGGAGATTGAGATTCAAGACAATGGTGTTGGAATGAGCTCGGAGCAAATTGAGGAATATATGGATAATAATCAGCAAAATTCGGATAACAAATTTAGTCAAATCGGCCTAAGAAATATTGATGAAAGAATTAAATTAAATTGCGGAGAACAGTTCGGTATTACATTGTTAAATAATCTTGACGAAGGGACAATTGTTCGTATAAAGCTTCCTGTAATCAATTGAAAGCCTAGTTCCTAGTTCAGAGACTTCACTTCATGTGAGGTCTTTTTTTTATCGTAATATTGATTATAAAGTCATAATATTGTTTATTTTTCATCCTTAAATCGTTTGTTAATATAGCAATACAAGATAAATTGTTAGCTGGAAGGAGAGCAATGGATGACCAAAATTGAAAAAAGAAGAAGTGCTAATTTTAAAGAGATTCTTACACCGTATTTATTTGTAGCCCCACAACTTATTGGTTATTTCGTCTTCATGATTATCCCGATTACCTTTTCTCTATACTTGTGTTTCCACAGTTGGAATTTCACCTCAGAAGCACTATACACAGGTTTTGATAATTTTAACTTTGTATTTCACGATTCCATATTTCTAAAAACAATCGGTAATACTTTTTTGATTGCAGCTCTGGTCACCCCTTTGACAATCGTTGTTGCACTCATACTAGCATTGTTATGCAGTTCACCAATTAAAGGATTAGGTTTTTACAAGAGTGCTTTTTTTCTCCCGATGGTCACATCTTCTGTATCGATAGCCATGGTGTTTTATTGGATTTACGCTCCTGATGTGGGTTTAATGCAATTCTTGCTTAATGGCTTGGGCCTGGACAATCCTCATTGGTTTACAGATACCTTTTGGGCAAGAATTGCGTTAACCATCATGTGTTCATGGCTTCAGGTTGGTTATTACTTTATTATTTTTTTAGCGGGAATCAAATCGATTTCACCAAGCTATTACGAAGCGGCAAGCATCGATGGAGCTAATTCTTTTCAAAAATTTTGGTATATCACCCGTTCAATGCTTTCACCGGTTATATTTTTCTCGTTCATCACGTTAGTCATTTATTCATTTAATATGTTCAATGAACCTTTTATATTGACTAAGGGTGGACCCGATTTCTCAACGTATACTCTGAGTATGTATATCTATCAATATGCTTTTCAAAGTTTCAAGCTCGGACCTGCATCTGTTGCTAGTTGGGTACTGTTTATACTTATTGGCATTGTGTCCTTGATTCAATTCAGCTTTCAAAGAAAGATGGTAAATTATGATGTATAAAAGAACAATGGCAATCAGTAGACATACAATCATGCTTCTTTTTACCTTCATTACGATTGGTCCATTTTATTGGATGATTTCAACCTCATTAAAACAAACAGAAAACTTAATAAAGATGCCTCCAGACCTTATTCCCGTACCCATCAACTTTCATTATTATGTAGACGTTTTCACGATGGTTCCAATGGCCCAAGCCATTTTAAATAGTTTCTTACTTACCTCCGCTATCGTAATTGGTACTCTTTTCTTCTCTTCACTCGCTGCATTTGCATTTTCTAAATTTAGATTTAAATTTAGAGGCTTGTTATTTGCAATAATATTGAGTTCCCTCATTGTACCTCAGCAGGCATCACTAATACCGATGTATGTTGCTTTTAGTAAAATTCACTGGGTAGATACGTACTGGCCTTTAATTGTCCCTGCTGCATTGTTAAATGGGTATGCCGTTTTTCTGATCAGGCAATTTATGGCTGGAATTCCTGATGATTATATTGAAGCAGCAAAGATAGATGGTAGCTCTGCATTCAAAATTTATTATTCGATTATGCTACCACTATGCAAACCAATTCTTGCAACCTTAGCTTTATTCACTTTCATCTTTCATTGGAACAATTATTTAAGCCAATTGATTTACATCAATTCAGAGAATAAATTTACCGTCCCGTTATTAATTGCTACTTTTAGGGACTCTTATAAGCTGGATTGGGGACGATTGATGGCAGGTGCCACAGTATCTATTCTGCCTTCGACATTGTTTTACTTTTTCTCACAGAAGTTTTTCCTGGAAGGGATAACGCTCTCTGGTGTAAAAGGTTAAACTGAGAAGGATTGATATAGAAAAATATAATTACGGGGAGATAGTTAAATGAAACATTTATCAAAGAAGATGTTTATTGTAGCAATGATCATGGTATTTTTTTTTGTTGCCGGCTGCAGTAGTGCAAAACCGAGTACTTCTGCACAAAGTCCAGAAGTAACTTCAAGTCAACCAATGACATCGGTAGAAGCATCCGTTCAACCGAAAGAAAAAGTGATTGTGAATTTTGCCTACCCTTCGTTTGCATCAGCAGCTAATGCATGGGATAGTGCTGTAGGCGTGGCAAATAAGTTATTGGAAAGTAAGAATATTGAAATCAAAATAAATAAAATTCCATTAGACTCTTGGTCGGTCTACTATCAAAAGGTAATTAGTCAAATCGCAGCAGGGGACTCCCCGGATATTGGTAGGGTTGCTGAGGGCTTGTTTCCAAAACTTATCCAAAATGGGCAGGTTGAAGATATATCTGATGTCGTAGCAAAGCTGGACAAATCGAAATACTTTGAAAATGCATTACATGGATCAGCTTTGAAGGATGGAAAAACATATGGAGTTCCATCAGGAATCTACAATACGTTTGTCTATATCAATAAAGATCTTTTTGACAAAGCTAAGATCGACTATCCATCAATCGATTGGAACAACCCTATTACGATGAAAAAGCTAGTTGAAAATGCGAAAGCATTAACTAGTGGTGAAGGAGTCAACAAAACGTGGGGATTTTGGACTAGTCTTGAATCAGGACACCTAGATGAATTCCTAAAGGGAGGAGGAAAAGGCTTATATGATGAAAAGGGAGGCAGTAATTTGTCAGACCCTGCGAATAAGAAAATATTGAGTTATTTCGATCAAATGATGCGAGTGGATAAATCGATGCCGCAAGCTACCGACACAAAAGTTATGGGACCTACAGATTTGTTTAAGGCTGGCAAACTAGCCATTCTGGTGAACGGGTCGTGGTTCTTTAATGAAGCGAAGGCTGTTAAATTTAAAGTAGGTCTTGCTGCCATGCCAAGTGAGGCAGGAAAAGGATCAAGTATGGGATTTCTTGACGGATGGGCGGTTTTCAAGGGAGCTAAACATGAAGCAGCGGCCAAAGAAGCTATTCTTGCTTTAGCAAGTAAAGAAGTGAATGACTATTTGTCAACCACTGGTGAGGCTGGAGGCCCAGTTGTCAAGTCTTCTCTGGAAGATAACAAAAGCAAAATATTAGGAGCTCCATTTATTGACTCGGATATAAATACTTACTTAGGCTCATTAGATAATCTAGTTAAGTCTCCTTATACAACAAATCAGGATGATTGGACACCTAAATATAATTCTGCAGTTGAACAATTCTCTTTAGGCAAGCTATCGGTAGATCTATTTACAACACAAGCGGATGATATTATTAATAAAGGAAATGCAGCAAAATAAAGATTTCTTAGTAGGTACCGGTAAAAGCATATATTTGCTTTTGCCGGTTTCCAATTCATCAAATTGTATGGACCTTATGTAATTGATCATGACAACCAATTTAATTTTGAATGCGCTTTCAATAATAGTAAAATAGGAGGAATTTAATTGATTAAAACAAAATTTCAAATGGTTTTCAGTTTGTTTTTAATCGTATCTCTCGTTGTTTTCGCCATACCAGCTTATGCCTATAATTTGGTAGGGACCTGGAGCTCCGCTATTACAGTGAAGAACGATTCCACGCATAATGTAGAATACGGCAGGATGTTAAAGTTAGCCAACGGCAATTGGTTATCGGTTTATTCCGTATATTTAACCAATGTCCAACTTGAAATTGCTAAAAGCACAGATAATGGCCGTACCTGGACACCGATCGGAAGTATCTCAGATTCTGGTCGGGATGTAGACAACGGTATGCTGATTCAAAAGTCTAATGGCGATGTACTTGTTGCTTCGCGATCAGTGATTTGGGGTACATCTTACCAACTTAAGGTTTTTAAAAGCACAGACATGGGCGTTAATTGGAGCTATTTAAGCACTATTGACCAAAACAACGGCACTCCCGGCAGCTTAGGCAATCCGGATAAAGGGGTGTATGAACCCCATTTTTATTTCCTTGATAACGGAAATCTTGCTGTAATGTATGCTAATGAGAAACACGTAACAGAAAGCCCTTCTTATAGTCAAATCATATCCGAGAGAGTGTCTACAGATAACGGTGCCACTTGGGGCAGCGAAACTTGGGTCGCTTGGGATCCTAATAGTTCTGCCGCAAGACCAGGTATGCCCGTATGGACCAAAATGAATAATGGACAGTTTATGGTCGTTTTCGAATTGTGCGGAACAGACGGTTGTAACATTCATTATAAAACATCAATGGATGGAACGACCTGGTCCAGCGGAATTGGTACGACTATTCCAAGTCAAAGCGGGGCTCCTTTCTTGATTTCATTGCCCGACGGACAACTTGCCGTATCATCAAACAGTGGAAACCTTTCTTTCAGTGACGACTACGGCACTTCATGGTACTCAAACGGAGCGGCACCTTGGGGTACATTTGTTAAGGCTTGGAGCAGCATTTACATGACTGGTTCTAATGAGATCGCCGTAATGGCAAGTGTCGATCAGGGAAGCAGTCGAAGCAACGTTCAATTGAAATTCGGTACATTCGTCAATAAAGGTTATGTGAAAAATGCCGGATTTGAAGAAAACACGGGACAAACGCCGAACGGTTGGAATGTTACTGGACCTAATACTTCAGCAAACTTTGTCGAGACCTCTGGTGTGCCAGGAGGGAGTAAAAATGGCACCTATCATGACGCGATGTGGAGTGCATCAGCCTATGAAACTTATTTATGCCAAACCATCAACAATATATCGAACGGTAACTATAACATCAGTGCTTGGACGGAATCTACCGGTGGATTGGCCATTTCCCAGTTGGAAGTAAGCAACTTCGGTAGCTCCTTCAATGTAGCCATTCCAACAGGTACGTCGAGTTACCAACAAATCAGCTCAGGGAACATTAATGTTACGACCGGAACGTTGAATGTATGCTTTCACGCCAAATCGACAACTGGCAATCAGTGGATCCGAGTTGATGATGTGAGCCTGCAGAAAAATCAAGGTTTTGAATCGAATGACATCAGTGGCTGGTACTTGGCAGGTTCCAATCCAGCGTTTAATTTCCCTGAATCGTATGGAGGTAGCCAAAGTGGAACTTATCACGACGCGATGTGGAGCGCTTCGGCCTATGAAACGTGGATATACAAGGATTTTGATAATGTTCCAAATGGAACACATACCTTGACTGCATGGACGGAATCTACGGGCGGACTGGCTGTTAACCAGATGGAAGTAAGCAACTATGGAAGCTCTTTTAATGTAGCCGTTCCAACGGGTACTATAAGCTATCAGCAAATCAGCAGCGGGTCTATTAACGTAACAACAGGTAAAGTACGAGTAGCCTTCCATGTTAAATCTACTAATGGAAACCAATGGACTAGGATCGATGATATATCATTAAATTAATACCGTTAAAGACCGGAATTAGAATAAAACTATCGCAATTGGACATATTTCTATAAGGACTACTTAAAAATTATGGTTATGGTGCAAATATTAAATTGTATGTTAACATTGGGAGAAAAACTCTCAAAACGACGAGGATAATAGAATGAATTCATCATCAGGATTATTCAAATGGAAACATTTTGAGGCTGAAATTATATTACTAACCGTCAGGTGGTATCTTCAATATCGATTAAGTTATCGGGATTTGGTAGAAAGGTTGTGGTGCAAGAAATTCATCCATGTTAATATTAGTTCTAAAAGAATGCATGGATGGAGTAAATTAAGTTGAAAACAACATTGAATTTTTTTAAGTGGAAACATTACAAAGCGGATATAATCCTGTTAACAGTTAGATGGTATTTGAAATATAGCTTAAGCTATCGAGATTAATAGAAATGATGAGCGAACGGGGATTGCACATTTCTCATACAACGATTATGAGATGGGTCCATGAGTTCGGACCCGAAATAGACAA
>JAQBPR010000008.1 GCA_028287395.1 Bacilli bacterium | reverse complement strand
TATTGAATTTATCGATATGGAGCATACTCCGAAAAATTTACTCATCCGTGCTGTTAAACAGACGGCTGAACTATCATTAATAGAGTTAAATAAAAAGGCGGCTGAATATTTAGCATTTAAACAATTTCTACAAATTTCGCCCTATTTGGAGCGTGCGTTAGCGGATCATTTGAAACCGATTTTTGCGGCAATACATCAAACATAAATTTTTTTGCAACGTAATGTATTGTGCAACGTAAATGTAATTTATAGGAAGGGAGGTGAGCAAACGTGGAGCTTACACTGGAAATGTCTATGGATCTATTGTTAGGTATTACAAGCTGTTTATTTATATTTATTTCTGTAAGATATTTACTGTACACACCCGAGATTCAGACGTTATACATTCATCTATGGCAAGCTATTCAGTCAAATAGTAGACAAAACATCCATCAATTCAGATTAAGGCTAGGATATATACGGCGGAAATTATCGCGAAAAATCCGGTTCAAAAGCGCGAGTCAAAGTGAAGAAGAATCGTTGAAACCTTTGTTGCAAGCTCAATTTTTCAAAAAAACAAAGGAGGAATTTCAATGTATACCTGGCTACATCCCATTATATCGCTATTACAACACTTGCTCATCTTCTTATTCGGAATAACTAAAGATTGGGGCTTAGCGGTTATTGTCCTAACTTTATTGGTTCGTTCATCATTCTTTTTTCTTAATCTGCGTGTGGCAAGACAACAGGTGCTCCAGAAGAAATTACAGCCCCAATTGAAAGAGCTTCGTGAACAAAATGGCTCTGATGCGTTAAAGATCAGCTCAGCAACATCGAAGCTTTATCGCGAAAATGGCGTTAGGCCTTTTGTTACTATTCTTATTTCATTGCTGCAAATGCCAATTTTTATGGCGATGTATGGACTTTTTACGCTGCATGGCGAAATGATGACTTCGGTACTTGTTCCATGGGTGACTTCACTGGCGCAAAGTGATTTCTTGCATTGGATCCCTTTGATCGCGGGGGTACTGACCTTTTTATCCAGTATGATCCCGTTAACAAGTGAACTAACCGCAAGTGTTTCAGTTCGTCAAAGAATAGGCATTTCATTACTTACCACAATGATATTTTCCTTGGTTATTTGGCGATCCCCGATTGCAGTAGGCTTATATTGGATCACCAGTTCCTTATATGCACTAATGGAGCGTGGTTTTTATCGGACGAGGATAGGTAAGAGGCTGCTGCTTCACTAAAAATATACTTTCCAACATATGCCAACAATGATAGTATAATAAAGGATAATTATTACAATAGTTTATGTTCCATTTTATATCATTCAATTTGGAGGGGAAATATGAGTACACCGATTGTACAGCTTCGCAATGTAACTAAAAAAATCGGAAGTAAAACAATCATCGATCGTTTAAGTTTTGAGGTTCCTAAAGGTGAAGTCTTTGGTTTTCTAGGGCCGAATGGAGCCGGGAAAACAACGACGATTCGGATGATGGTCGGCTTAATGAAAATCACCGAAGGTGAAATTCTCATTGATGGACAAAGCATCGCAAATAACTTTGAGAGTGCGATTGCCAAAATAGGCGCTATTGTTGAAAATCCAGAGATGTACAAATATTTGACGGGATATCAAAATCTGATTCATTTTGCAAGAATGTCTGCGGGAGTAACCGAAGAACGTATTAAAGAAGTGATCAAGTTGGTCGCTTTGGAAAACCGAATACACGATAAAGTGAAAACTTACTCATTAGGCATGCGCCAAAGATTAGGTGTAGCGCAGGCGCTGCTGCATAAGCCGTCTTTGCTCATCCTTGACGAACCAACCAATGGACTAGATCCAGCGGGTATTCGTGAATTACGGGACTATTTGCGTAAGCTGACGCAGGAAGAAGGGATTTCTGTAGTCGTCTCCAGTCATTTGTTATCCGAAATGGAATTGATGTGTGATCGTGTCGCGATTATTCAGAATGGGAAGCTGATTGATGTTCGTTTGATTAAAGAATATATAAACGAAGGCGATAAAAGTAAAGTGATTTTTGATGTAGATCAAAAAGAGCTTGCGCAAAGACTCTTATCATCCAGTCCGTTGCTTACATCAAATGTAGTGCGAGAAGGACTGGAATTTGCCATCGAACGGGAACAAATTGCGGAAATAAACGCTCGATTGGTTCAAGGTGGCGTAAAAGTGTACGGCATTAAAACAATTACACGAACACTCGAAGATAAATTTTTGGAAATGACGGGGAGTGAGCAAATTGTTTAATCTTATTCTAAATGAAAACATGAAAATTTACCGTCGTCTCCGCACTTGGATTTTGATAGCCATTTTAATATTAATTGTACTTGCAGCCTTTATCATTATATATTACGCATCACCCAAACCAATAAACTTTAATCTATGGGATGGAGCTCTGCTCGGAGAAAAATTATCTATAGCAGCCTTATTTGTTGCGATAATTATAGCCGCAGACAGTGTTGCTGGCGAATTTAGCGGAGGAACAATTAAGCTGTTGCTTATACGACCTGCCTCGCGTAGTAAGATATTGCTCTCGAAATATATTTCTATCGTTGTTTTTTTAGTCATTTTGTTAATATTGTTATTCGTTACTTCCATTTTACTCTCAGGTTTATTTTTTGGATTTAAAGGTGCAGCCGAACCATTCACTTATATAGGTGCTGGCGGTGTTTCTCATCAGATTTCAATGGTCAGTCATGTATTTGGTGCATACGCCTTCGAAAGTGTGGAGCTGCTGCTGATTTTGACAATGGCATTTATGCTGTCCACAGTATTCCGCAGCAGTGCAATAGCGATTTCGGTTTCGATTGTTGCTTTATTTGTAGGCGGAATTATTGGGAATATTATCATGCCCTTCAGTTGGGCCAAATATTATTTGTTTCTCAACACGGATTTATCGGTATACATGTATGATAAAGCGCCTATTAAAGGGATGACGCTTTCATTTTCAATTATCGTTTTGATCATCTATTTCTTGATTTTTAACGTGTTATCTTGGACGATATTTAAGAAAAGAGATGTCGCTTCCTAAGCTTTCATATTGAAAATAAAATGTACTTAAAAACAAGCGCTGCTCGTACTATATAGATGGCATATACCACTTATATAGTTAACGAGAACGCTTTTTTTTGTTTATTTTGCATTCGATTTTCGATTTTTGGAAACACTTTGGACAGGAGGTGGCTTTGTGCTTTGGATAACTATCCTTTTAGTATTGTTTATTTTTCAAATTGCGACGATTCTTATCGCTGAGTTTCGCCATCCTTCGAAAACAGTTGCTTGGCTTGTTATATTATTTATTATCCCGCTGATTGGATTTGTGATGTATTATTTTATAGCTAAAACCTATAAACATCGTCGTAAATCGCAACGAAAAGAGCGACCCCACTTGTATAAAAGCTCGCGAAACTTGCTTAAATTATCGCAATTGATACACGTGACTAAAGATCATTATCAAGCGGAATGCGAGAAAAATAATCGGCTGCTTAGCTTTCTGCGGAATCTGCCTGATTCGCCTATCTGTAAATATAATAAGGCTACTGTACTGACGGATGCATCTGACTCCTTTAAGGCAATGAAAGCGGCTATAGCTCAGGCACAAGATCATATTCATTTTGAGTTTTACACGATTAGAGCAGATCTCATAGGTTGTGAATTTCAGCAATTGCTGATTCGTAAAGCCAAAGAAGGTGTTAAGGTTCGTGTGCTTTATGATGGAATAGGCAGCTATAAGCTATCTGGAAAATTTATTTTAGAGCTTCGTAATGCTGGAGTGGAAACAAGCTGCTTCCTGCCTCCCTTTATCGCATTATTGGATAAGCGTTTGAATTATCGCAATCATCGCAAAATCATTGTTGTGGACGGGAAAATAGGTTTTTTTGGGGGAATCAACATTGGAGATGAATATTTAGGCGCAGACCCAAAGTTAGGTTATTGGCGTGATACGCATTTTCAAATGGAAGGAGATGCCGTCTTTTTTTTGCAAAATACTTTTTTGACCGATTGGAGCTATGCCAGTGGCGTATCCCTTTCCGATACAAGGTATTATCCGGAGCAGAGCGATTTTGGTAAAGAGCATGTTCAGATTATAACTAGTGGTCCAGATGCATTTGAGGATACTATTCTAGAGGTATATTTTACTGCCATTTCCACGGCCAAATACCGCATCTACATAACCAGCCCTTATTTTGTACCCGATTTGAGTATCTTAATGGCATTGAAAACGGCTGCGATCAGTGGAATTGATGTGCGAATTATTTTTCCGAAAATTGCGGATACGACGATAGTTCATTGGGCCTCTTTATCTTATATGGAGGAATTGATGCAAGCTGGAGTTCGCTTTTATCAATATTTGAAAGGCTTTATTCATGCAAAAGTTTTGTTGGTAGATGATGCAATAGCATTTGTAGGAACCGCTAATTTGGATATGCGCAGTTTTTTCAGCAACTTTGAATTAAATGCCGTGATGTACGATCGTCAGGTAATCGAACGTTTGGATGTGGATTTCCGTCAGGATTTAAAGGATAGTAAAGAGCTATTGCTCGCTGAGTTTCAACAGCGCTCCCGCTGGCAGAGAGGGAAGGAAGTTTTTGCAAGATTGCTTTCACCGTTGTTCTAGTCCGCTCCTCTATGCATAGGAACTCTTTGCAAAAACAATAATAGGAAGGGAAGAAAGGAGGTAGGGAATATGGATACTGTAAATCAAGGCAGTGGAGATCATTTTTTGGACATTGACCGAATGATTAACGAGGGGTTGGGTGGAGGTAGGGTTACAGCTCAAAATGGTCTTATTGAGGAAACAACTACGGATACAATGGATAACGGAAATCCGATAACAGATGATGGTGAGATGGAGGATGATAAACGTGAAATTAAGCCGAGCGCAGGAAATAGTGGAGTCGAAGCAGAAGATAGAAGTGAAGTATCAAGGAAATCCGATATGGATTGATCGCATAGATGAGATGAATGAAACGGTTACTATGCATTTGGAAAGTGATCCGGAACGTTCGCAAGAAGTTCCCGTTGGGCAAATTACGGAATAAATTTGAAGAGTCAGTTTAATCGTTAGGAGAAGGGTATGCTTATATTTAAGCTGCCCTTTTTTTATGCTCTTTTTAATTTTAAAGCATAGGGTTCATCTTGCTACATTGCCGGTAGATAGATATAATAGGGTCAATAATAAACGGAGGTTGAATGTATTGCCTGAAATGGATGAGTTCGCTTTAATTCGGCGCTTAACCCAACCTCATCAGTCGGATGCGCTGCAAAAAATACTCGGCGTTGTCGTTGGGATCGGAGATGATGCCGCCGTTGTAGAAGTCACACCTGGAGCTCAAATGGTGGTGTCTTGCGATACGATGGTACAGGACATCCACTTTAATCAAAAAACGATGTGCATGACAGACGTTGGCTTTAAAGCAATGGCCGCAGCGGTTAGCGATTTGGCTGCGATGGGAGCCATCCCTCGTTATGCGCTTATATCGCTGACTGTTCCGCGAGATAGTGATTTCGGCTCCTTGCAGGAGCTTTATGATGGGCTTTACGAATGCGCAGGTAAATATGGAGTTGCCTTGATCGGTGGGGACACAACCTCTTCTAAACTAGGCGGGTGGGTCGTTTCTGTTACAGTAACGGGCGAGATAGAAGCTGGTAAATCATTATTGCGTTCATCAGCAAAGCCTGGCGACGCTGTTTTTGTTACAGGTGCGCTTGGCAGCTCTGCTGCAGGCCTTGATTTTTTACTTTCCGTACTGCCCTTGGAAGATATGCTGAATGCTACAGAATCATCTAGGCAGGCAATTGAACATTTTATGGAAGTACATCGGCGTCCCCTGCCGCAGGTGCGAGCAGGACGAACTTTGCTTGAATGCGGGGGTTGTCATGCTCTTAACGATATTAGTGACGGATTAGCGAGTGAAGCATGGGAAATTGCCGAAGCATCTGAATGTGGTCTATTATTATATGAGGAGCAAATCCCGCTTGCTCCAGATCTTCGGTGGTATGCCGAGAGCCGAGGTAAAGCGGTGATGGATTGGGTTTTGTACGGCGGTGAAGACTATCAATTGGTAGGAACCATTTCACAGTCGCAGGTCGATTTAGTTCAAAAAGCATTTAAGCGGAGACAGCTTTCCTTGCATATTATAGGTGAAGTGCGATCTGACTTAGCAGGCGTTTTCCTAAGGAATGATAAGGGCTTGACTGAAGAAGTTCCTAAACAAGGTTACAATCACTTTGCATAGGAGGTGTAAGGATGACGAAGCAAATGGTGTACCGTTTTCAAGCAAATGGGCAAGAGGATACAGAAATATTAGCACAGGAGCTGGCAGCACTTTTTGAGAAAGGCGCAGTACTAACGCTGGATGGAGATTTGGGAGCGGGGAAAACAACATTTTCACAAATCGCAGCTAGATCGATTGGTGTGAAAGATATTGTGAACAGTCCAACGTTCACCATCATCAAAGAATATCAAGGCAGTCAATTTCCTTTATATCATATGGATGTATATCGAATTACAGAATTAGAAGCGGAAGAATTGGGTTTGGACGAATACTTTTATGGCGAAGGTGTTACTATTATAGAATGGGCATCCCGTATTGAAACTCTTTTGCCATCCGAGCGATTATCTATTTATATTGAAAATATGGGTCCCGAGGAGCGAAGCTTTCAGCTGATGCCATTTGGTGCCCGTTATATAAATTGGTGTGATGCTTTAAAGGAGAAAAAAATTATCGTATGATACAGTCAGAACAAAATCAAAAACTACATTTTCCAGGTCGTCTATTGGCGATAGATACTTCTACAGCAGCGATGTCTATAGCGGTTCTTGAAAATGGTCGTCTGCTGCGGGAAAGTCATATCCATGCGGAACGAAATCATTCTGTTTTTTTGATGCCGATGATGGAGGAATTACTGCTTTCACTAAATATGCGCTTTGCCGATTTATCTGCTTTCGCTGTAGGAGTAGGCCCAGGCTCTTATACCGGGGTACGTATTGGTGTCACAGCGGTTAAAACATTAGCTTGGGCATTAAAGCTTCCCGTAATTGCCATTTCTAGCTTAGAAGCGATGGCGCTTGGAGCCGCAATGGCTGCAAAGAGTGAAGAATCATGGTTTGTCCCGCTTATGAATGCACGAAGAACGCAAGTATATACGGGTCTATTTGCTGCAAACGATCCGAAGATTGATTGGCAGAGGCTTTCCGCGGATGGCATACATCTTCTAGAGCAATGGCTGGATCAATTGGCTAAGCTTGCACCAAAACGTATTTCATTTGTAGGTGAAGTTGCTGATTTCTATGAGCAATTAAATTCAATTGGTCATCGATTTTCAGGAGAAATTACATTAAGGGAGCATACTATACAGGCTATTCACATAGGACTATTAGGATCACTGCGTTTGGCGGTTGGCGAACGATCAGATACGCATCAGCTAGTACCCAATTATACACAATTAACTGAAGCGGAGGCCAATTTATTGGCAAAGCCGCATTGAAAGGATGTTGGGAGGATTGGAAGACCAAACAAGACGGCCACCAACGTATAGCTACTATAATGTGCCAGAGGAATCTCTTGTATTTCGTTTTATGCAAGTAAAGGATATTCCCTACATTTGTGCTATCGAAGTAGAAGCGTTTACTTCTCCTTGGACAGCGGAAGCCTTCTACAACGAATTGAACAATAATCATTTTGCCCGTTATATGGTTATGGAAATAGCCGGGCAAGTCGTTGGTTACGGAGGTATGTGGATTATTATGGATGAAGCGCACATAACCAATATTGCCGTAAGCTTGCCGTTTAGAGGACGTAAATTAGGGGAGAGGCTGCTCATTGAGCTGCAAAAAACCGCTGTTTTTATGGGAACAACAAGGATGACTTTAGAAGTCAGGGCCAGCAATGTGATTGCACAAAAACTTTATAGTAAACTGGGTTTTTATCCTGTCGGGACACGCAAAGGGTATTATTCGGATAATAATGAAGATGCGCTAATCATGTGGGCAGAGCTGTCTCAGAATAAGCAAAATTAAGCTGGAGAAAGAAGTGCACTGCATGAATTCGTATATTTTGGCAATAGAAACAAGCTGCGATGAAACTTCTGTGGCCATTATTGAGAACGGAACGATTATTAGGGCTAATATTGTTTCAAGCCAAATCGAAACACACCAAAAATTCGGTGGTGTTGTTCCTGAAGTGGCGTCTCGTAAGCATGTGGAGATGATTACGTGGATTATTGAGGAAGCGCTTAAAACTTCCAAGCTAGACCTTAGCGACTTATCAGCCATTGCAGTTACACAAGGACCAGGGTTAGTCGGTGCATTGCTTGTTGGGATTATTGCAGGCAAGTCTTTATCTTTAGCGCTTGATATTCCGTTAATCGGCGTGCATCATATCGCAGGTCATATTTATGCGAATCAGCTAGTACACCGGCTTGAGTATCCGCTAATATCATTGGTCGTTTCAGGTGGACATACTGAAATTGTATATATGAAAGAAGCGGGTCAATTCAAGATTATTGGTAAAACACGTGACGATGCAGCAGGTGAAGCTTATGATAAGGTTGCTCGTGCATTAGGGCTGCCGTATCCAGGCGGACCTTATTTGGATCGATTGGCTCAGGAAGCCGATGCATCGATCCCTTTGCCACGTGCTTGGCTGGAGCCAGACAGCTATGATTTTAGCTTTAGCGGACTTAAGTCTGCGGTTCTCGCCGTGATCAATCAAGCGAAAATGAAAGGCCTTGATTTGAATCCGGCTCATGTAGCTAGAGGATTTCAGGAGTCTGTTGTTGAGGTTGTAGTGGAAAAAGCGATTCACGCTGTGCAAGCATATGGAGCCAAGCAATTGTTACTAGCTGGAGGAGTTGCTGCGAATGCTGGACTACGAAGTCGATTAACCGCTCGTTGTGAAGAAATTGGGCTGCCGCTGTTAATTCCACCGCTTAGTTTATGCACGGACAATGCTGCAATGATTGGCGCAGCCGCCTTTCTTAAATGGGAGCGTCAACAATTTGCAACGCTTGATATAAAGGCAGATCCATCACTTTCGTTGGAAGAGTGGTCTGTCTAATCATTTTTATAAACATGTATTGACACACGTTCTAATGCATACTATAATCAAGAACAATATTTGAAAATGATAACGCGATGATGGGGATTAGTAAGGCGTATTCCTTCGTATAGAGAGCTGCGGGCCGGTGCAACGCAGTCGAAGAAAACCTGAACTCACCTTAGAGCGGTAAGGCAGAATAGTAAAGATTCAATATAGAGACGGATCTTTCCAGTATGTCTTAACGGTTGACCTCCGTGATGGGGTATGTGATCCTGCATAGGATTGCAACGAGTGGGTTCGATTTTTGAACCAATGAGAGTGGTACCGCGATGGCAATGGCCCGTCGTCTCTTTTTAAGGAGATGACAGGTCTTTTTTGTTTTCAAAAATGGTGATTAAAATGGAAAGCGATGAACGGGAGTAGTAAGGAATAAGCATTCGTACAGAGAGCTGCGATAGATGAGACGCAGTCGAATGACTTCATGAAACTCGCCCGGGAGCAGAGGGACTGAACTAGCATAGCGGTATTGTCTTGAATGCCGCTTCGTGTATGTAAGTCTGAACGGCTAACCCCCGTTAGAGGGTGCGTCGGCTATTCGTGAATTTGGTGCGAGTGGTCCGAACATAAGTGGGTTTGAAGCTTGAGCTTCGAGCCAACGAGAGTGGTACCGCGCGGGTTGTTATGGCCTGTCGTCTCTTATTTAGAGATGGCAGGCTTTTTGCATACAAAAAATAATGAAACGAGGTTGATTTCAATGAAAAAAATTCAAATTTTCGACACGACGTTACGCGATGGTGAACAAGCGCCTGGCGCTTCGCTTTCTCCTGCGGCTAAAATTCGTATTGCTCATCAGCTTGTACAATTAGGTGTTGACGTTTTGGAACCGGGCTTCCCTGTTTCCAGTCCGGGCGAATTTGAAGCTGTACAATTTATTTCCAGGGAACTGCAGGGTGTGGAAATTTGCGGTTTTGGCAGATCGGTTAGAGGAGACATTGATGCTGCGATCAAAGCAACGCAGGATGCGGAAAAGAGACGGATTCATATGTTTTTATCCTCTTCCGATATTCATCTTGATTTTCAATTGAAAAAGTCGCGAGAACAGGTTGTAGAGATTGCCCGTCGGATGGTTGCTTACGCAAAACAGTTTGTCGATCGCATTGAGTTTTCGCCGATGGATGCGACACGGACGGGGGAGGAGTTTTTATTTCAAGTGGTAGAGGCTGTTATAGCAGAAGGTGCAACGATCATTAACATCCCGGATACAGTGGGTTATGCGCTGCCTGAGGAATACGGGCGAATATTTACCCGTGTACGGCAAGGTGTTAGAGGAGGCGAAACCGTAGAATACAGCGCGCATTGCCACAACGATCTTGGTCTTGCCGTTGCCAATAGTATTGCTGCCATTCAGGCTGGGGTTACGCAAGTGGAAGTGACGGTTAATGGCATTGGAGAACGCGCCGGGAATTGTTCGTTGGAAGAACTGGTCATGACACTTGAAACAAGGAAGATGACCTTAGATGCCCAAACTTCGATTAAATTAGATGAAATTTATGCTACATCACGTATGATTCGACGCGAAATGAATTTTCCCATCGCTTTGAACAAACCCATTGTCGGTAGAAATGCCTTTCAACATGAAGCGGGTATACATCAAGATGGACTGCTTAAAAACCGCAATACGTATGAAATTATGGATCCTAAGCAATTAGGCATTCCGCGCAAAATGATTATATTGGGCAAGCATTCCGGTCGCCATGCCATTAAACACCGAATCAGTCAGCTTGGGATAGAACTTAATGAAACGCAGCTGGAGCAGCTTTATACACGTTTTAAGCATACAGCGGATGAGCAAAAAACAGTCACGGACGACCAACTGGTGCAGCTTCTTGACGATACTTCGAAAATAACCGCAGAAGCATTTTCCATCGATGAAATGCAGGTTGTTTCCGGCAGCGGTAAGAACCGTGTAGCTTCGGTTACAATTAACGACAATCGTTCGCAAGCAGCGATTTCTCATTCAAGCTCCGGAGTTGGCGCTGTCGAAGCCTTAATTGGTTGTATTAGGCAGGCGATGCCATTTTCTGTTCGATTGGTTGAGTTAGAGGTCCATTCCATGTTTAACGGTGAATCCTCTAACGAATCCTCCGATGGTGAAGCGGAAGTAAGTATTGAAGTAAATGGACAAATCTTTATTGCCCATGCAGTCGACACCGATATTGTTTTTGCAGCGGCAAAAGCATTCTTAGCTGCTTGTAACCAAGCTGCTCGAGAGCTGCCCATTATTGTTCCACAGAGATAGTTTCACAAAGACAGTTCTTTTGTCCTACGTTTACGAAAAATTAATAAAGCTTGAAGTTATCCACAGGCCCTGTGAATAGTGGGGATAGAATTTGCAAAGGCCTGTAGGGACTAAGTTTAAGCAAATGTAAACGAAGAATAAGTTTTTCATAGCGAATGTGGATGACGGGGATAAATGAGGTTATTCGCGATAAAGTGCGCTTGTATAAGGAAGTAAATATTTGTCAAGTGGGGATAACCTTGTGGATAAATAAATTGTCGATAATTGTTCAGTAGAATAGTTAATCGGACTTATAGACAACAAATAATCGTTTCTCTAAAGTTTTTTAGCGTAAAGAGTAACTTTTTTATTCCAATCCCGTCTAGTTTTATAGCGGAGGGATCATGATGAAAAAACGTTATATTTGTACCATGATGCTATTTTTGGTGTTTATACTTATGGGTCAACCTGCGATAGCGAAACTGGCTGTCACACCCCCTCAGCAAATGATTGACAACGCGAATTAATTGTTACCGGAACTATTGAAAATCGGATTTATGATGAAACGCAAAGGCAGGTAACTATTGCACTTGAATCGATCTTAAAAGGAAGATTGAATGAAAAAACGATTACTTTATCACAAAAAGCGAGCAAACAGGTTGGAGGATGGCTTGGTTTTGATTTTCCCGACAATGGAAATAAGGTGATGGTGTTACTTAATCAACAAGAGCAGCAAATTACTCTGGAAGCGAATCTGAATAATGTGGCCATTGTAGACGACAATGGAGATATTCACTTATATCATGGTTCGACCATTGGCGCAGCTCAACCTGTAGATTATGAAATGGTATATCAAGTTTTCTATAGACAGCATTATCTCGTGGTACTGCCATCTATTACACCCGAAGAACTTACAACAGACATCCATCAAGCTCATACCATTCCTAAAATAGATCTGGGTAAGCGTATTTTCATTGTCATAACAGTTCTGTTCATAGGACTTTTGATTTTATTAAATTTACGCCGGAAAGTATAAGTTTTCGTTTTCTTATACACCATGGGGTATATCTGTGCTATAATAAATAGCAAGTATTGAGTGAAATCGCTTGAGAATGATTGCTTCGTTAGGTTTTTCGATTTAGAGCGGTTTTTCACTATTCTTGCATGTGGAGGGAACGTCAATCCGTTATTTGCTTAATTTCACCTGATTGCAGTTCCTATGAGGAATGTCGTTCCACTATTCCTTGAAAATTGAAGTAAATCGCCCAGTTTGAGTTAAATAACGAATCGTAGTTCCCTTTGCGAAGCAGAATAAGGCATTTTGCAAGAAATAGAATACTCACGTTCCGCTCAATCATAGCAGTGGCCCAATTACAAACGTAAGGTTGCATAATCTAAGCAGGATTGTGCTGTAATACTACATCAACTTATTAGATTGTCCTGTAATACTATATCGACTTGATTAAACGGGTACACAGAATACTTACAAAAATAAACTAAAAGTTGGAGGTGCTCTATGATTTATCCAGACGGAGTAAAAAAACGCTTAAGACGGATTGAAGGACAAGTCGAAGGTATTTTGAAGATGATTGAGAATGAAAAAGGCTGCAAGGATGTCGTTTCACAACTCTGTGCCGTAAGGAGTGCAGTCGATAAAACGATTGCCACAATCGTAGCAACACATCTGGAGGAGGCTGTTATCGAAAAACAAGCTTCTGGCGGAAATACGGGTAAAGCGGTTGAAGATGCCATTGATCTATTCATTAAAAGTAAATAAACCTGTAAAGAGGCAGCTTATCCATCCGTGATCGAAGCGAGCTATGATCTCGACAATCTCGGTAATGGACTAGCTGCCTCTTTAAGTTTTAGTTTTCCAGTAATATTTCCCACTCTGCGTAATAATGCTGCAATTGACTTTTTTTGAGCTCAATGCTAGCATTTTTTTCTTGTACGAGAAGGTAATCATTATAAACGCCGGATTGAGTCAATTCATTTTCTAACTCGCTCACTTCAGCTTCTGTTTTAGCAATATCTTGTTCGAGCTGGTCTAGCTTACGCTGTTTACTTCGTTCTTCTCGTTTTGCTAATTTATCTGTTTCATAATCACTAGTTTTTTCAACTGTGGCAATCCCTGCTTTTTTTGCTGCTGTGATGGCATGTTCCAGCTGCATTTCTGCAATTTCGAGTTTCTTTTCTACGTAATCGTCGTAGTTCCCAAGATAGGCAGCGACGCCTTGAGGGCTCAATTCCAAAATACGTTCGGCCATTTTATTTAAAAAATAACGATCATGCGAGATAAATAATAAAGTTCCTTCGTAATCTAATAAAGAGGCTTCCAAAACCTCTTTACTATAAATATCCAGGTGGTTGGTAGGTTCATCCAGAATAAGCACATTCGCGTTTTGCAGCATAAGCTTAGCTAAAGCCACACGCGCTTTTTCCCCGCCGCTTAAAGCGGAAATCTTCTTGAAAACATCTTCCCCGCTAAACAGAAAATTACCTAGTACTGTGCGAATTCGAGCTTCCTCCAAATGAGGGTAGGCATTCCAAACTTCATCTAAAACAGCCGCTTGTGGATTTAAAGTGCCCTGCTCTTGATCATAGTAACCGATTTTTACATTGGCTCCCCATTTAAACGATCCATGATTCGGTAGAAGCTGTTCAGTTAAAACCTTCAGAATCGTCGATTTTCCAATCCCATTGGGCCCAATTAAGGCTGCTGTATCTCCTCGCGAAAGCTGGAAGGAGACATTTTGAAATAAGCGTTTGGCACTATGGAAAGCAACCGCTATTTCACTTACCTGCAGCACATCCTTACCGGTTGCCTGCTCCACTTCAAAGGAAAAAGAAGCGCGCTTTAGATCGCCAAGCGGTTTGTCGATGCGATCCATACGTTCTAATGCTTTGCGTCGGCTTTGCGCTCTTTTCGTCGTCGATGCACGTACAATATTACGTTGAACAAACTGCTCCATTCGCGATATTTCATCTTGTTGTTTTTCAAATTGTTTATACTGAATTTCATATTCTGCCGCTTTCGTTTCAACAAAACGCGAATAATTACCCGTATAGCGGCGCGAGCCGTTCCTTTCAATCTCGTAAATGGCGGTTACCATCGCATCAAGGAAATAACGATCATGAGAGACGACAAGAATTGCCCCTGGATAGGATCGCAGATAGTCTTCAAGCCAAGTTAAAGTGGGAATATCAAGATGATTCGTCGGTTCATCGAGCATTAAGAGATCAGGCTGTAAAAGCAGCATTTTAGCAAGCGCTAAGCGTGTTTTTTGTCCGCCGCTCAATGTGTTTACGATCGTTTCCGGAGAGATGCCGCCAAAGCCCATTCCATGTAGAATACTGCGAATCCTTGTCTCAATTTCATATCCGCCTTGCTCGCGAAACCATTCGGAACGCTGTGCATAGCGATTCATTGTTTCTTCATATCGTTTCGATTCTGCCAATAAATCGGGATTTGACATCGTCTTCTCTAATTCGCGAAGCTCGGCTTCGACAGCAATTAAGCTGGAAAAAACATCACGCATTTCATCCCAAATGGATTTATTCGTATCCAGTCCGCTATTTTGTGCCAAGTATCCGATTCGCGTTTCTTTGGATTTAAAAATATCGCCACTATCATACGACATTTCCCCGGAAATAATTTGTAGAAAAGTCGATTTGCCAGCACCGTTTACACCGACTAAACCGATGCGATCACGTTCTTGGATTTGCATTGTTATATTAGAAAGCACGGATTGTACTCCATAGCTTTTAGAAATATTCGTCGCTTGTAGTAACATAATTGACTTAAGGCCTCCGTATAATTTTATCCATAGCCTGCTTATTCTTTCTATATGATACAATACTTTGGGTCGAGATTCACGTATGCTTTTCAATAAGAGTGCGATTTACATTATAATCAGTTAAACTAGGATCAAACGAGAAAAAATAATTAACATTTAGGGGAATGAGTGGATTGAACTGAGATTTATGACCTTTAATATTCAACATGGTAAAGGAATGGATGGCAAAATAGATTTGCAGCGGATTGCTGCGGAAATTTCCAAGGCAGAGGTCGATTTTGCTGCTCTGCAAGAAGTAGACCGTTATCAAATTCGCAGCTGCTTTCGAGATCAGGTGTTCACTTTAGCGAATGAGCTAGGGATGTATTCTTGTTACTCGCCCAGTATAAATTTGGGGTTTTCCCAATATGGCAATGCAATACTAAGTCGCAAGCCAATTGAATTTCAAACCAAATATTATATGAATGGTGGTTTGGAACGGAGAAGTATATTAATCGCGGGCATACAAATAAATGGAGAAATAATAACATTAATTAATACGCATCTTGGCATTCTTAAAGGAGAGCAAAAGTGGCAAATGTCGATTTTACGCGATGTGTTGAAATCAATAAAATCACCGGCCATTCTGATGGGTGACTTTAATATGGAAATGAGTAACATAGAGATGCAGCAGTTATCTTCATTTTGGCATAAACTCGGGTTAATATACCCACATTCCACGTTTCAATCTGGTACAGAAATCGATCATATTTTTGTGAATTGGCCGAATGAAACCGCGAAAGCTTGGGTACAAGTAACAGATGCCTCGGATCATTATGCGGTCCTAGCTGACTTAAATCAGTTTGACTAGGGGTACTATCGTCGCATTATCAATGGCTTTATGGTAAAATATAAAAGAACAGCATAATTTACCTTTAGGATGAAATAGGGAGGAATCGCGCGAAAATGGTCGGAAGCAATCCGCAAATAATGGAGCGAAAAAAAATGCTTCGTAAGCTCATTGAAGCGGAGCGCACTATGATATCTGAGGAAGCGCGATTTGAAAAATCAACCATCCTCTGTCAACGAGCTCTAGAGCAAATCCGTTTACTGCGTAAAGCAAGCAATTCTAAACATTTCATCTTGTTTACGTATATTCCGTTTCGCGCGGAAATCAATGTTCTTCCCATTGCAGAATGGTGCTGGCAGCAAGGAATTCAAGTGGCGGCACCGCGAGTCATTCAGACGCTTGGAGAGCTGCAATTTCATTATGTCTCTGGATATGAGGATCTATATCCGCAGGAACCCTGGGGAATCCGAGAACCGATAAGCGATGCGCCAAAGGTTGAAAGTGTACTTTTGCGAGAAGGCTGTATGCTTATCCCAGGCATAGCTTTTGATCCGCAAAAGGCTCGTTTAGGCTATGGCGGAGGTTATTACGATAAGTATATACAGCAATTGAAGCAGATAGACGCTGCTAATACCCCCTTTAAACTAGCGCTGGCTTATGATCTGCAAATCGTTCCAGAAGTCCCAAGTGAAAGTCATGACTTTAGTGTCGACATGATTTTGACAGAAACAAGAAGCTTCTGTTAGTTTTATTTAATGAAGCAAGCTGTTTATACGGGAGGAATTTATTGTGCAGGAAAAGGAATCGTTTTCGCATTTTAACGAACAAGGTCGAGCGCGTATGGTAGACGTATCCGATAAACAAATTTCCAAACGAGTCGCTGCAGCTCAAACTACTGTAACTATGAAGGCCACTACATTGATCGCTATTAAAGAAGGCAAGATTCATAAAGGTGATGTGCTTGCAGTAGCACAGGTTGCTGGCATCATGGCTGCCAAAAAAACATCCGATTGGATACCCATGTGTCATCCGCTTGCTTTAACAGGTGTGGATATAAGCTTTTCCGACAACGGTGACAATCAACTTTATATTAAAGCGACTGTGAAAATAACGGGTTTGACAGGCGTCGAGATGGAAGCTTTAACGGCAGTTTCTGCAGCGGCTCTAACCGTTTATGATATGTGTAAAGCATTGGAGAAAGAAATGATCATCGGACCGACACAGCTTATCTCTAAATCTGGTGGAAAAAATGGTGATTTTCAGAGAGAGACCATCAATTGAAGTGAAGGGGGCAAATTTATGCGTTGGAACGTTGCCATTCTTACGGCAAGTGACCGAGGTTCAAGGGGAGAAAGAGAAGATACGAGTGCGCAAGTGATTCGTGAGCTAGTGGAAGAAGAATTACAAGGTGTCATCATTGAATATCGCATTGTACCTGATGAAATCAAAGAAATTATGGCCTCGCTTATCGAAATGACCGATTATTATCAAGCAGATCTTATTTTGACGACAGGTGGCACAGGCCTATCTCCCCGTGATGTGACACCTGAGGCGACGATGCAGGTGATTGATCGAATCGTTCCAGGGATTGCCGAAGCGATGCGGATGTCAGCTATGCAAAAAACACCGCGCGCGATGCTTTCACGCGCCGTTGCGGGTATTCGCGGGCAAACCTTAATCATCAATCTGCCGGGAAGTCCAAAGGGCGTAAACGAAAGTCTTGCCGCGATTATGGAGCAGCTTCCGCATGCGCTGAATATTTTGACCGGAAAAGAAACGGAACATACAGAAATCACATAGCAGCTAAAGGAGTTGAATCAATTGGTACCCTTGCAAAGCAGTATAAGCCCTATTGGATTTATTATGATCATTGCTGTAGCTTTGTTGTTGTTTGGTCCTAGTAAGCTGCCTGAATTAGGCAAAGCTTTTGGAAAAACATTGAGAGAATTTAAAAATGGCGCCAAAGAACTTATGTCCGATGAAGATGAAAAGCCTCAAGTACAACCGCGTAAAGAAATCCATGCAGACGAAGTAGAAGTTCACGAAGCGCAAGTCATTCGCGAACCAAAGGATAATCGTCGATTGCCGGATTGAATTATTTTGAAGTAAAGATAGGACTGGTGAATGAATGCAGGATGATTCGATGTCATTAATCGAGCATTTAGGTGAATTGCGTAAACGGATTTTTTGGATAGTGCTTGTACTTGTGATTGCCATGATCGGCAGTTTTTTTATAGTAAAACCATTATTCGACTATTTGACAACCAAATCACCGATACAAAATTTAGCGTTCTATCAGTTTTCTCCATGGGACGCGATAAAAATTTATATGCAATTTTCTTTTATTATTTCGTTAATTATAACCGTACCGGTCGCTTTGTATCATCTATGGGCCTTTGTAAAACCAGGCTTGCAGGAGGCAGAACAAAAAGCGACTTTACGTTATATACCTTACAGCGTGCTGCTATTTTTAATTGGTTTGGCCTTCGCTTATTATGTCGTATTCCCGATGGCGCTTACTTTTGCCAGTACCTTAGGTAAAAGCTTGGATTTAAAGGAAAACTTTGGCGCATCACAATATTTTACGTTTATGTTCAATATCATCCTGCCGATCTCGTTAATTTTCGAGCTTCCTGTTGTCGTAATGTTTTTGACTCGGTTACGTATCTTGAATCCGATTCGTCTGCGTAAAATGCGGAAATATGCCTATTTGCTTTTAGTAGTCATATCGACGCTAGTTACTCCACCTGATGCAATTTCTGCGATCATTGTCGCTATTCCCCTAATTATTCTTTATGAGATTAGTGTGCTGCTTTCAAGCGTAGTTTATCGTAAACAGTTAGAAAAAGAGCGCGTTTGGGAAGATGAGTATGGCAAAAAGTAGTGCTTTGAAGGAGACAGGAACACTTTCGGACAGCCAAAGCAGCTATGCTTTCGTTGCTTAATTCCCGATAAGTGCTTGCGTTTTTCTGATGTGAGGAGTTATTTGAGCCACCAACCAGTACTCCAAATGAACTTAGCGCAAAAACTTCCATATTTAGTTGTATAATTTCTTTAAAAGATCAGCCTGAGGGGTAAATGAGGTAAATTAGAGAACTGCTTTCTTTATTTCCGAAAAATTTTCTTTGGTCTGAACGGAGGAAACAAATCATTCAACTAGCTTTGCGTAAAGAGGGCGCGATTCGTGCAAAAGATGTAAAAGAAGCTTTCAATTTGAATCAAAGAACCGCACTTAATTGGCTTATGCGATTGG
>JAQBPR010000237.1 GCA_028287395.1 Bacilli bacterium | reverse complement strand
AACCTCTTGCATATGCGGTTTTACTTGTGCTATAATCCGATTACGTGTCAATTTAACTCTGAATCGCAGAATGATTCAGGGCGGGAAGAGGTGAAACAACAATGAAAGAGGCTATTCATCCGAATTATGTAGTAGCAACAGTAACTTGCGCATGTGGAAGCACATTTGAATCAGGTTCCGTTAAGCAAAACCTTCGTGTGGAAATTTGTTCACAATGCCATCCGTTTTATACGGGCAAACAGAAATTTATTGATGCTGGCGGACGTGTCGATAAGTTTAAGAAAAAATACAACATTTAAGTGGCTTCATTTACAGTTCACTTAATGAACCGAATAAACTAGCCTCGCTTGGTCATTCTATGACTAAGGGAGGTTTTTTTATGAGTCAACAACGAAGAATTCGTTTGATCGCTGCAATGCTTTGCTGCGTAATATTATCCGTGGGTTGCGGTAATAAGGCACAAACCGAAGGGAAGACCAAAGCATACGCGAATGATGGTTATCTTGGTACGACTGCGGCCAATCCGAATGACCCGACAAATCCAACATTTCATACGTACGCCATGGATGCGAGCATGGTCAAAAGCACTTTGCGGAAAATTAACGGGATCGATAATGCATCCGTTATTTTTAAGGGACCCCATCTATATGTATATCTGGATTTGAATAAGGATATTGATTTGGAGTCGGCGATGCGGATTAAACAGGAAGCCCGCGATGCGGTTAGTGCTATGATGCCGCGCTATCAAGTCAAAGTGACTACTGGCAAAAACAAGCTGCCTAGTCGCGGTTGATATTTGGATTCCAATCGGATATACTTATTTTTGCCGTGCTAGATGGGGAGATAGCGGTGCCCTGTAACCTGCAATCCGCTGTAGCGGGGTTGAATTCCTGATAGAGGTTTTGTCGATGTGAGGTCTGACGTTTACACGTAGTGTTGACAGCCGGGTCCTTCGCAATGGATGCTTGTGAACCCGGTCAGGTTCGGAAGGAAGCAGCCGTAAGCGAGATGTTTCATGTGCCGAAGGGTAGCCTAGCTAGAGCTAACGATAAATGTTCCGCTCGGATCGCAATATCAATATCAGGTGCACGGTACTAAATCGAATAATCCATTAGAAACACCTCGATAATGAACTGCATTTCATGTAGTTGATCGTTGGGGTGTTTTTTTGAAGTTTCATGAACACGTGAGATATAGTATAATAAAATAAAACAATCATTCGTTCGTCACAGCATAGTTGGAGAGGGAAACATGGCTCATATCGCATTATACCGTACTTGGCGGCCGCAGCGTTTTCAAGATGTGGTCGGACAAAAGCATATTGTTCAAACCTTGCAAAATTCGTTAAAAGAGAGCAGGCTCACGCATGCCTATTTGTTTAGCGGACCGCGCGGTACTGGGAAAACAAGTGCCGCGAAGATTCTTGCCAAAGCAGTGAATTGTGAGCAAGGACCGGCAATCGAACCTTGTAACGAATGTTCATCTTGTATCCGAATTACCAATGGTTCTGTAATGGACGTAGTGGAATTAGATGCTGCTTCCAATCGTGGCGTTGAAGAAATTAGAGACATTCGCGATAAAGTGAAATATGCCCCTACAGAAGTTCGCCAAAAGGTATATATTATTGATGAGGTTCACATGCTGACAACAGAAGCCTTTAACGCTTTGTTGAAGACATTGGAAGAGCCGCCAGCACATGTTATGTTTATTCTGGCAACGACCGAACCGCATAAATTACCCGCAACGATTATTTCGCGGTGCCAGCGCTTTGATTTTCGCAGAGTGTCCTTAGAGGAACAGGTGGAAAGACTAGAATACGTTTGCACTCAGGAGAAAATAACCGTTGATCCTGAGGCTATGCAGTATATTGCGCGTTTATCGGAGGGCGGCATGCGTGACGCGTTAAGTATGCTCGATCAAGTGGTTTCCTATTCAGGGGATCGAGTTAGCTACGCTGAGGTTGTTGCAATGACAGGGGATGTCGCTGCCGATCAATTTAAAAAATTAGCTGAAGCGATGAAAGCCAAGGATATCGGGCAAGCGCTTGAACTCATTGACGGACTGATGCAGGATGGAAAAAGCGCGGACAAATGCATCGAAAGCTTAATTCATTATTTTAGAGATATTTTAATGATCAAAATGGTGCCAAATTCGCAAGTCGTCACAGATCGTATTCTAGATGCCGCTGCTTTCGCTGATATTTCTTTAGCTTTTAGCCGTCAAGAAATTTTTGCGATGATTGATGTGCTCAATCATTATCAAGTAGAAATGAAATATTCCGGTCAGCCGCAAACTTTATTTGAAGTCGCGATTATGAAAATATGCAGCGCCCCAAGTGAAGGGGGTCAAGAAATCAATGCCCAGCTTTCTTCAGCCAATTCAAATGAACTAGCTCAGGTTAAACTAAAGCTCAGTCAGCTGGAGCAACAGCTGCAACGATTATTGCAATCGGGTGGGGTTCAATCAAGCGGAAGTTCAATGAGTGCAAGTCAATCCAGTCATACTTATGCCGTACAAGGTGATGTTTCTTCTCCAAGCATTGCGCAACAAGCTGCTCCTGCCTCTGCAAAGCCATCCGCTGCGACAGCCGCTCCTATTAAAAAGTCTTCTGTTGCCATGGATCGTTTTTTACAAGGTATTGAAACGGCGAACTTTAAACAAGTTTTAATAAAGTGGAATCCGATTTTAAGCCAGGTCAAGGATCGTAAAATAACCATTCATGCATGGCTCGTGAATGGGGAACCGGTATCGATGCACGAGGATACGGTGCTGCTTGCTTTCAAAAGCGCTATGCATCGCGACACTACGGAGAAACCAGTGAACAAACAAATCATTGAACAAGTCATGTCAGAGGTATTGGGACATTCGGTTCGATTCTCTTCCGTGATGCGCAAGGATTGGGACGATGCCCAGATGGGATCTACTGCTCAGCAGGAAGAAATGTTACAATTGGAGCCAGAGGAACCTGGAGTCATTAAAGAAGAATGGATTAATGAAGCGATTCAAATGTTTGGGGAAGACATGGTTAAAATAAAAGAAGATTAAAGGAGACGATCTCAATGAATAACATGAACCAAATGATGAAGCAAGTAAAGAAAATGCAAGAGCAAATGCTGAAGGCACAAGAGGAGCTTGTTGATAAATCAGTTGAAGGCTCAGCAGGCGGAGGTGTAGTTACTGTAGTTGCCAATGGACACAAAACATTAACAAGTATAATCATTAAGCCAGAAGCGGTTGATCCGGATGATATTGAAATGCTGCAGGATTTAATCTTGACTGCAGTGAATGACGCGTTGTCAAAAGCCGATGAATTGGCTAATAAAGATATGGGCAAATATACCGGCGGTATGAAGCTTCCCGGATTGTTCTAAATTATGAAGTGAAGGGGCCGTTTGCGTGTATTACCCAGAGGCTATTGCCAAACTAATTGACGCATTTACTCGCTTGCCCGGAATTGGCCCCAAAACTGCGGGGAGATTAGCATTTCATGTTCTTCGGATGAAAGAAGAAGATGTCACTGATTTTGCCAAAGCGCTGGTTAACGTAAAAAGAAATCTTCATTATTGTTCGATTTGCTGCAATATTAC
Source organism: Bacilli bacterium (assembly GCA_028287395.1). Taxonomy (GTDB): domain Bacteria; phylum Bacillota; class Bacilli; order Paenibacillales; family NBRC-103111; genus Paenibacillus_AC. The sequence goes on along the minus strand of JAQBPR010000237.1, from coordinate 1,448 downwards.
CGATATTGATCCCTGTCGCATCTGTCAGGATAAAAGCAGAGATCCTTCTATTATCTGTGTCATTCAAGAACCCAAGGATTTGGTGGCTATGGAAAGGACCAGAGAGTTTCGCGGGTTTTATCATGTATTACATGGCGCTATTTCACCAATGGAAGGTATTGGACCCGATGAAATTTATGTAGCAGAACTATTAAAGCGTTTGGGCGACGATCAGGTCCAGGAATTGATAATGGCGACTAATCCTAATATTGAAGGGGAAGCGACAGCGATGTATCTTTCACGCTTAATCAAACCATTTGGGATAAAAGTCACTCGTATTGCACACGGATTACCAGTAGGCGGTGACATGGAATACGCAGATGAAGTGACTTTAACTAAAGCGTTAGAGGGTCGTAGGGAACTGAATTAATTTTATCGTAGAAAAGAAACACTTAAAGCCTTTCAGGCTGTTGAAAAACCTAAACGTTACGAATTTATATGTCGGTTGCAGCCGCTCTTGAAATTGCATCCTTTTATTAGAAGAAGTAAACGATGCAATATTCAAATGCGGCCTGTAAACTATCCACTCGACATACAAATCCTTCACTTTCTGTTTCTCAACAGCCTTTTTTTGTTGCTCATTGTTCTAAAAAGACGGGATTCTATCATATCTATACTTATAGCCAAATGCTAGATGCGTTTGTCGTAAGGAGAGGGTATGGACATGCAATTGAAATGGATAGAAGTGTATCAGAAATGGTTCGTTCCACATAAAAACCAAGTTAACGCAGTCGATAAAAATGAAAAATTAGCGCTTTTTCAAGAGATTACAGATGCCAGAATACAATGGTCAGAAGCGCAAGCAAGGTTGGAGTGGGCCGTAGGCAAAGATTCTATTGATTATTCAATTTATGCGCTGGAAGCTGCCGAGAAAAGATATGAGATGCTATTAAGAATAGCCAAGCAAAAGGTGTGGGATAACCAGCGGATGGAAGTGGAAAAGGAGAGCAACTGATGGGCTTGTTTTGGTGGTCGCTTTTTATCGTCTCCATCTGTCTTCTTATTCTTACATTGCTCCGTAACAAATATTCATTCCAATGGTTGGGCGTTGTTGGCATGAACTTGGTAATCGCAGCCGTTCTGCTTTACTTAATCAATTGGTTGGGTGCATTCTATGATTTTCATATTGCGATTAATGTGAGCACGATTTCGACCATTGGGATTCTGGGTATTCCCGGTTTACTGCTGTTGATTGCCTTAAAGCTGACTCTTTTTTGAGCAAAGCTATCATTTAAAACATGGTTAAAAAAGGATTTGACTTTGATTTTTCATTTGTGCTATATTATAAAAGTCGCTTTTGAGCGGCAACACAACTTGCCCTTTGAAAACTGAACAACGAGTGAAGGAAGTAAAAATGGATTAGCTACGGCTAAGCCAAGGAATGCCAGTTTAAAGAATGAGCAAAGAAA
>JAQBPR010000210.1 GCA_028287395.1 Bacilli bacterium | reverse complement strand
GGAAGACCCTTTCTTTGAAGAACATGATTCACTGAACTAACATTTTCATTAGCGGAATTCAACGATTTCCATTTTCAAGGATTAAAGATTCGATCAGATCTGCGATCATACCGGCGCCTCTGCAGTTCAAGTGAATATTATCGATCGTCAATTGCAAACCGCGCCTGGCAGAGATTGTATCCAAATCGCGTCTTAACATGAAATGCTGCATAGAAGCGGTCGACGACTGGTAAAGGCCCGGCCGGTACGGAAAACTAGACGGTTTGTTTTGCGATTGCAGATACGACTTCATCCGTTCGTTCAACGGCAAATAGGTCACGCCGTGCGCTTTAGCGACGTCGCTTATGATTGTGCTGTATTCCCCGGTTCGTCTATTCGCTTCGGAATCCAAATCCTCTCCGAGAACCGGCAGGGACAGGAGAGCTACATGTGCGGTTGTTCGTTCCTTTAGCTCCTGCACGATTGCAATGAGGTTCTCTTTGTACCAATCGGGGGACGGGATGACCGGAAGTTGTTTGAGGAAACGCAACAATCGGCTGTTTTTCGGGCTAAGCGTCGAATTGGCATCGTTTGTTCCGATCAGTATGGTGACAATATCCGGGTTTTGTGCGATCACATCGTTTAATCGATTCCGTAGGTTAAAGGCCACATCGTAGTTGACTCCAGCATTCGTGAATGTGACGGGGCGGCCCGCGAACCGACGGCGCAATATTTCTACATAGTCGACGCTAACTTGGCCTCGGGTGATACTGCAGCCAGTGCAGACTATGCTTTTCATTTCCATTTTTCCAGGAAGTTGATTCTCCATCTCTTATCTTCTCCTCTCCTCTCCGCATCTAGACCCGCAGATAATCGGGCTTCCATTTATTGATCGATCGCTTGATGTCATCCGGACTCAGATGATCCTTTACTGCTCGCAAACATAACTCCGGAAATTGTTCGTCTGTGGCAAACCTTAGGGCAATGATCTGGGACAATGTCAGTTTTGGGTCAAGCATATGCCCCGTAAGCACATGGTGTCGGAAATTTTCTTCGGACCGAATGACTCTGTCCTGTACCTTTTTCACATATTCGCGCGTCAGAACGACTGTGATCGCCAATGTTATGGAAGCCATCAGCAGCACAATTACATACCACAGTTCCATGCTTCCTCGGAATAGATCGAAGAGCAACAAAACCGCTCCAATGACAGTAAAGGAAGAGAGAGGAACCAAGAAAAAATGAAACAGAGGATGAAGTCGGGCATGGTTTTGGTAGCTTTGTTGTCTCATATCGAGAACCTCCTATAGTTGGAAAAGAATTAGTTCGTGCCAGCTTACCCGAACAACGTTTGAACGATATCCTCGGCATAGTTTTTTTGAGCCGATTTCGATTCGGATTCGCCCAGAAATTGCAACTGAAACGCTCGCTGAAAACAGGCGCCGAGCAGCATGTCCGCCACAATCCTTGGCTTAAACTCAGCAGCAATACGTCCGTTCTTTTGTTCAGTATGAAGGTATGCAGCCACAGCTTCATATGGCCTGTGCGGACCTTCGTTGCGTTCCCGAAACCCCTCCCGATGACCGGTTAATAGTCCAGGCTCCGAGAAAACGGAAGCCAAGATGGGCATCGATTCCACAAAGAACTCGAGCGCGGCGTGTGCCACTTCCGTCAGGTTTTCCTGCACGGTTCCCGTACCAACGCGTTTCGGCAAGGAAACTATCGCCTTTTTGAAGTTCGGAGTCAGCTGTCCTCTGGTAACTTGCAAAAAAATTTCCTCCTTACCCGAAAAATAGAGGTACAAAGTCCCTTCCGAGCAGCCGGCGATTCGAGCAATCTCCTTCGTTGTCGTTCTAGCCAGCCCCTTTTCCCTAATAACCTGTTCCGCAGCGTGCAAGATTCTTTCTTTAATTTCCAATTTACTCACCCGCTTTTTATAAATGGAATATGTGACAGCTTTCGTTTCTATTATGAGTGAGTGCTCATTTTTTGTCAATATCAATAAACATGATTAATTCAATGATTTTTTAATTTTTTATGAGTGTTTGCTCACTAATACATACAGAATCGAGAAGAAGGGTAAAGTTTCATACCGAACGTATCAAAAGATGGAGCGCAGAAGCCAGTTTACGCCGACTTTTCCGCCATGCGTGGCTCATCCCAACCCATTCGGTCAACCCTCTTTATAGGACTCCTGTGAGTTTCTCCCCAAAAAACTTGCTGTAGTACGGTTCACCGAACATGATCTTAAACTATGCTGCCCGTTACTTCAGTACTTTTCCTGTTATAGTGTTATATAAATTTAAGCCAATCATGTCCTTCAGGGAATTGAAGATTTATTGAGGATTTCAGCCATGCCTTTTCTTGCGGTAATAGTGATGGAAGCATTGTTTGAAAATCGTAATAGTCCTTTTCCCTTATTTGCGAAGCACCCGCTTTATGAAGAAGTTGGATTTCAGGTCTCAGATACGGTATCCCATCATCAGTTTTCAAGAAAATATCATCAATAGGTCTATTAACTGATTTATTTTTTTTATAAATCCATGAACCATCCTCTGTATCAATTAACATTAATTGAAACGCCCAAGGAGCCTGGTTGCTCTTGCTTACCCATATATCATTTGTAGTATTCAAGTACTCTTCATCTTCCCAAAGATTAAGTTTACCTTGTTCTACTTTATACAACACCCAATCAGTACTTAAATACTTATATACAATTAAATGCTCCTCACGAGTGATGATTACGTCTATATCGGCATGCTTCCTTGTTTCCTTACATAGATGTAAATCTAAAGCCCAACCACCAGCAATACACCACTGTATTGGCATTTTAGAAAAGAGATTATTAATTTCCGATACAGTTATTGGCATCCAATTATTTATATCCGTTCTCAAACTAATCCCCCTTTACCTATTCTAGTTTTCCGTTCTGCTTTGCGGTTGAATAAACGATTATTCTAAAGGATGCTGATCCAACTAAGTCAAGTTCATTATTTCCAATAATTCTAACACAAATCATTGATGCAAACGTCATATTTCCCCATAAATTCTTTGGTTATCCTATACGTAAATGGAAAAGGAGCTATAAAGCTCTTAAAAATAACGTCGATATAGCTCTCGTCGTCGTTCCCCGCGTAGCTGGGCATATATTTGTGTAGTTGATGCTTTTTCGTGCCCAAGCATCCCCTGTATAAAATCTAACGGTGCACCGTTATCCAGCAATTTGCACGCAAAAGTGTGACGAAATCGATGTGGGTACACATTTGCTACGATTTCACCGCGAGCTGCCAACTTCTTTAATGAGTAACGTATTGTTGGGATCATCATTCTACGAGTAGGATGAGTTTCAGTAACAAATAACGCTTTACAAGTATCCTGACGATTCTCAAGATATCGCTTTAGCCAAACCTTACATTCTGTCGTAAAATAAACTTCCCTTTGTTTTGAGCCTTTACCATTTACGATGACCGAGCAGTTTTCCCAGTTGATGTCTTCGATATTTAATTTTTGGATTTCACCTACACGGCAACCCGTACAACACAAAAATTCTAGAAGTGCATGCTCACGTGGTGAATCACAGGTAATTTTGAGGTGAATAACATCTTCTTCAATCAGAAACTTAGGGATGCGTTTATCCATCTTTGGCTCTTTTAGCTTTAGTGATGGATTGCGAGAAAGATGTCCTTCTTCAAAAGCAAAACGAAAAAGGGATCGAATGAATCGGATTCGATGCCCTAAACTGCTTGGTTTCAATCGTTCAGATTGCTTAGATAAGTATTCTTTAAGTAAGTTTAAAGATATTTCATCGATCTCAATATCTCCGATTTCACGATGCAAAATCTTGAACTGAAGATTGTAAGCCTTCAATGTGTGTTGACTGAATCCTAAAATACGTTTATCCGCTTCATACATCTTCCATAAATCTTTTAAATTCATACAAAAACCTCCCAATTCATTTAATAGTACTATCATTACTTGAATTGGGAGGTTTTAATCTAAAAAATTACTTTGCTGAACTAAAGTACCCGTTAGTTCAGCCAACTAGCCAAAAAAGATGCTTTTTATTTCTAAGCTTTATGTTACTCAGTTTTTAATGGTTTTGGGAAGGATTAGCAGGATTTGATCCTCAAAACGTCGAATTATTGAAGTTAGGAAAACGTTTGAGGAGGAAAAGTAGATGTCCACAAGTACATCCCGAATTATGATAATTGCACCTGCAGAACGGGTGTGGGATATGGTAACAAAACCGGAATTAGTCAAGCAGTGGCAGTATGGTAGCGATCTTTTAACCGATTGGCATATCGGTAGCGGGATTCGGTTTCGCTCGGAGTGGGAAGGCAATATTTACGAGCAATGGGGCACTGTATTAGAATTTACGCCCTATCAGTCTCTCAAATACTCCCTATTTGCTCCACGTCCCGACCTGGAGGATAGACCCGAGAATTACTTCACGATGAATTATATTCTGAGCGTGGAAGGGGAAGGCACACTACTGACAATTGAACAGTGCGACAATCGACCAAGCTCCGAAAGCAGCGTTGAGGAAAATCTAGAGACTGAGGATGATGGACAATCAGTGCTTTCTTTACTTAAACGACTAGCGGAATCAACTAATCGATGAGAGAAGCTTTCAACGGTTGGTGTTAGATTTGGCAGTAGTCTATGCCAGAAACAAAGTTCATCAACCCCATTGCAGATTTCGCAATGGGTTTTTGGGGCTCGGGCAGCCTTTACGTTACATAAAGACCTACATTAAACTGCCCGTTACTTCAACAAACCAAAAGAGGAGCTACCACTAAGCAAGCTCCCGCACTATCGTTACCAGATAGTTTAATGATGAACTGGATAACTGTGTATACACTCGGTACTCCGGATCCTTAGTCTACTACTGCAATGGTTTATTTTTTTCTGACTATTTTGATAATCAATGAAACAATTAAAACAATGAATGCCAGTGATTTTAATTGGATAACTGCATTGCCAATTTGAAAATGCATGGCAAGCCCTCATTTCTTAATTCGGTTGAAAAGCAAAAAGCCCTGCCGTTTATTGAACTATTGTATCCGTTCAATGATCAAGTATTCTCTGTGATACGGTTCTCCGCGCTATCTATAACGGCAAGTTTTAAGGCCATCCTTGATAGGAAGACCCTTTCTTTGAAGAACATGATTCACTGAACTAACATTTTCATTAGCGGAATTCAACGATTTCCATTTTCAAGGATTAAAGATTCGATCAGATCTGCGATCATACCGGCGCCTCTGCAGTT
>JAQBPR010000169.1 GCA_028287395.1 Bacilli bacterium | reverse complement strand
CCTTCTTACGATCACCCGTCATCAAAATTTTCATCATTTCAACGCCACTTCGTTTTCCTTGCCCAATCTGCAGCAGCGTCCCTAACAATGATTCGCACCATATTGTAGAGGAAGCCGTTACCAGTAATAGAAATATGGATCACACCTGCTTGACCATCTCCGTTAGACGGCTCTGCGATTAATTCCATAGTTGCTTCATAAATGGTCCGCACGTGTGATCCTACCGGTGTTCTTGCTGAACAAAAAGCAGAAAAATCATGTTCGCCTATGATGTATGTTAACGCTTTTTGCATTTCGCTTAAATCTAGCTGCGTCGGGTGATGGAAACTAGTATAGCGATGAAATACATTTGGAATTTTACTGCGTTGAATCGTATAGCGGTATGTCTTACGTTTGGCATAGTGCCTAGCGTGAAATTTCAGAGGAGCTTCGCTTGCTTTGTGAACGACAATATCTTCTGGGAGTCGCGCATTCAAGGCCAAGCACCAGCGTTCTACAGGTATAATAGATTCCGTTGCAAAATTGATTACTTGCGCTTTCGCATGTACACCTGCATCAGTTCTTCCTGAAGAAATCACTTTTACATGTTCGCCTGTTAATATGAATATGGCATTTTCAAGCTCTTGTTGGATAGAATTGTCTCGCGGTTGCACTTGAAAGCCACTATAAGCGGTGCCATCATAGCTTACAACCATCACTATATTTCTCACAAAGCCCTCCTGAATATCGACAGCTTAAACATAAACTACAAAAAAGGGCTTCTCCAGAACCATTTGATTCCGTCCACCCTTTCTTATCCGCTTATTAAGCACGATCCACAAGCTCCAAATAAACCATAGGAGCAGCATCTCCACGACGAGGACCCAATTTTAAAATACGCGTATATCCGCCTGGACGTTCTGCATAACGAGGTGCCAATTCAGAAAATAATTTTTGAATAGCATCTTGATCTGCAGTAACTTGTTCACGACGAACAAAAGCAGCTACTTGACGACGTGCATGAAGATCACCACGTTTCGCTAAGGTGATTAGCTTTTCCGCAATAGAACGTAATTCTTTTGCTTTTGCCTCTGTTGTTTGAATACGCTCTTGTATGAATAAGTCGGTTACCAAATCGCGAAATAGTGCTTTGCGACCGCTGGAATCGCGACCTAGCTTTTTATAAATGGCCATGATTTTACCTCCCTCTAGTTTTCGTAAGAAAACTTTCTTCGTAAGCATAAACTTGACTTAAACTTTTAATCTTCTGCGCGCAGTCCTAAACCCAATTCCTCAAGCTTTTCCTGAACTTCTTCCAAAGATTTGCGACCAAGATTACGAACCTTCATCATATCTTCTTCGGTTTTGGTAATCAACTCTTGGACGGTATTGATCCCTGCCCGTTTGAGACAGTTGTAGGAACGTACGGAAAGATCCAATTCTTCAATGGTCATTTCCAAAACTTTTTCCTTCTTGTCTTCTTCTTTTTCAACCATAATTTCTGCATCCTTGGCCTCATCAGTCAAGCCTACAAAAAGCATTAAATGTTCCGTTAAAATTTTTGCACCCAAGCTAACAGCTTCTTCTGGACGAATGCTGCCATCAGTCCAAACTTCAAGTGTTAATTTGTCATAATTCGTAACTTGACCTACACGAGTATTTTCTACACTATAGTTTACTCTTGTAATCGGAGTGTAGATAGAATCAATTGGAATGACACCGATTGGTTGATCATCCCGCTTGTTTTTATCCGATTGAACATAACCGCGACCTCTGCTTGCAAAAATCCGCATATGAAGACGAGCATCTGGAGACAGTGTTGCAATGTGAAGCTCTGGATTTAGCACTTCAACATCACTATCTGCACGAATGTCACCGGCAGTGATTCTTCCATCGCCTTCCGCATCAATTTCCAGCACTTTTTCTTCGTCTGAATGAATTTTTAGCGAAAGACCTTTGAGGTTGAGGATGATCTCCGTTACATCTTCCATCACTCCCGGAATTGTTGAAAATTCATGAAGCACACCGTCGATTTGCACAGAGTTCACAGCTGCGCCAGGCAACGAAGAAAGAAGAATACGGCGTAATGAGTTGCCTAGTGTAGTTCCGTAACCTCGTTCCAATGGCTCAACTACGAATTTCCCATAAGTGCCATCTTCATTTACTGTTACGGTTTCTATTTTGGGTTTTTCAATTTCTATCATTCAATGAATCCTCCCTCGAAACGTCGTTCCCTCTGGTTTACCTGATAAATTGATAAAACAAGTAGTATGCCTATCCTTCAACATCATTATTCACATGCTGTAGATATTTATACCACCCGAGATCCTGAATTAGACACGACGACGCTTAGGTGGACGACAACCATTATGTGGGACTGGAGTCACGTCTTTAATTAAGTTCACTTCTAAGCCGGCAGCTTGTAAAGAACGAATTGCTGCTTCACGACCAGCTCCCGGACCTTTAACCATTACTTCAACAACTTTCATGCCATGATCCATTGCCGCTTTAGCAGCTTGTTCTGCTGCCATTTGTGCAGCAAATGGAGTGCTTTTACGTGAACCTTTGAATCCAAGGTTTCCAGCACTTGCCCATGAAATCGCATTTCCGTGCGGATCTGTAATCGTTACGATGGTATTGTTAAACGTAGAGCGAATATGCGCGACTCCCGTATCAATATTCTTACGATCACGACGTTTCGTACGGACAACTTTTTTAGGTTTTGCCATGAGTTCTATCCTCCCTTATTATTTCTTCTTATTCGCTACTGTACGACGTGGACCTTTACGTGTACGAGCATTAGTTTTCGTGCGTTGACCGCGAACGGGTAATCCACGACGATGACGAAGTCCACGATAAGATCCGATTTCGATTAAACGTTTGATATTTAATGAAATTTCTCTACGTAGGTCACCTTCAACTTTTACTGTTTTATCAATTGCTTCACGCAGTTTATTAACTTCTTCGTCCGTAAGATCACGAACACGAGTATCTTTGTTTAAACCAGTGCTGCTTATAATATTTTGCGAAGTCGTTTTACCGATTCCGAATATATAAGTCAAAGCAATTTCTACTCGCTTTTCACGAGGTAAGTCTACTCCAGCTATACGAGCCATGTAATGCTACACCTCCTTAACCTTGTTTTTGTTTGTGCTTCGGATTTTCGCAAATCACCATTACATTACCTTTGCGCTTAATAACTTTACATTTTTCGCACATAGGCTTAACCGACGGTCTTACCTTCATAATGATTAACCCTCCTAAGAGTTTTGCTTAAGCAAAACTTTCTTCGCAAGCATAAGCTGAGCTTGTAAAACAAGCCTTCTTCGTAAACATAAGCTTTATTTAAAACGATAGGTTATACGACCTCTTGTTAAATCGTAGGGCGAAAGTTCGACGGTAACTTTGTCACCCGGCAAAATACGAATGAAATGCATTCTTATTTTGCCTGAGACATGAGCTAGTATTTTATGACCATTTTCTAACTCAACCTTAAACATCGCATTTGGAAGGGGTTCAACGACTGTACCTTCAACTTCAATTACATCTTCCTTGGCCATGCTCATTCTCCTCCCTGTATAGATGCTTCAAATTGCTGATTCTCAACAAATTTGTTCAACGCGTATCGTAATTTTCCATTCGTTACTCGGCCTGTTTCCATCATGCTGTTTACAACTTCTTGACTGATTGTGTCTTGTAATTGAAGATGAAGTAAATTTTTCTTTTTCGGCTGATCAAACTTTCGTTTGTCCCCATCTGCAATCATAAGAAACCGTTGATCGACGATTGCTACAATAACAGCATATTTATTGAGATCTCTGCCGCGCAGTACTTTGACGAATTGACCCAGCTGTGGCTTACTTGTATCACTCACTGACCATCACCTACGCTTCAAGCTTCGTCAGAATCTCAAACCCGTCCGCGGTTATTGCAATGGTATGTTCAAAATGAGAACATATGGAGCCATCTACTGTGACCACAGTCCAATTATCTTCAAGTGTTTTTACAAAACGCTCTCCAACATTCACCATAGGTTCAATAGCCAGTACCATTCCTTGCTTTAATCGCGGTCCGTGTTCAGGGAGTCCGTAATTTGGAATCTGAGGTTCTTCATGTAGTTTAGCACCAATTCCATGACCAACGTATTCTCTAACAACAGAAAAACCTTCATCTTCGATACATTTCTGAATCGCATGTGAAATTGTATACAAGCGAACATCTGGTTTAGCTTTTTCCAATCCAGCGTATAGAGAGCGCTCTGAGACTTCCAACAGCTTTAATGCTGTTGCAGATACATTCCCTACCGGATAGGTCCAAGCTGAGTCACCATGATAGCCACGATATTGTGCTCCGATATCAATGCTAATGATGTCGCCTTCATTTAACTTTCTTTGACCGGGTATGCCATGTACCAATTCGTCGTTGACAGAAGCACAAATACTAGCGGGAAAACCATTGTAGCCTTTAAAAGATGGAACTGCGCCCTGGCTATGAATATAATCTTCAGCGATTCGATCTAATGCCTTCGTTGAGATGCCAGGTTGAATCGATTTAGCCAACAAGCGATGTGTTTCCGCAACAATTCGGCCTGCTTCCCGCATTAATTTCAATTCAGTCTCCGACTTGCAAATGATCATCAGGACTGTCCTCGCAAAAGGTTATTGATATCTGCGGTAACCGCGTTGATCTCTTGTTCACCGTTAACCTGACGCAAAATTTTCTGATTGTCGTAATACGCAAGAAGTGGAGCTGTTTTCGACAAATACTCATCTAATCGCGTGCCAACCTTCTCCTCCGTATCATCTGAACGTTGATACAATTCGCCTCCGCATTTATCACAGACAAGCGCTTTGATTGGCGGATTAAAAATAACATGATAAGTGGCGCCGCAGGATTTGCAAATTCGTCTTCCAGTTAATCTAGCCAAGAGCAAATTACGGTCCACAGATAAATTAATAACGTAATCAATCTTTTTACCCATCGTACCGACAATATCATCCAACGCTTCAGCTTGTGAGATAGTTCTTGGAAACCCATCCAGCAAAAAGCCTTTATCGCAATCTGCTGCTTGAATTCTCTCACGCACAATACCAATGGTAATGTCATCTGGAACAAGGAGTCCTTGATCAACAAACTTCTTAGCCTCGATACCGAGCGGAGTGCCTTGACTCATTGCTAAGCGAAATGCATCACCCGTTGAAATATGCGGCACATGAAACTCGTTAACGATCTGTTCTGCTTGTGTCCCTTTTCCTGCACCAGGAGGACCCATAAAAATTATATTCATTCTGTGTTACCCCCTCCGAAGCTTATCGGCTGAGCATATCAAGGATCCACCGGTTCGCTTATTTATTGTTAATGAACCCTTTATAGTGGCGCTTGATTAATTGACTTTCAATTTGTTTCATGGTTTCTAATCCAACCCCGATCACGATTAGTAACGATGTGCCACCAATGCGAACAGATTGCGGTAAACCAGCTAAACCACCGAAAATCATTGGCAATATCGAGATCGCCGCCAGGAATAATGCGCCAGATAAAGTGATCCGCGTCATAACTCTTGTCAAGTAAACCTGCGTTGTTTTACCAGGACGAATACCTGGGATATAACCGCCGTTTTTCTTCATTTGATCGGCCATTTGTACAGGATTGATCTGCACAAAAGTGTAGAAATAGGTGAATACGATAATCAAGATCACGTAGAAAATCTTACCCAATGGAGCAGTATAAACCAAATTGTTGATAATCCAGTCTGCTACAATATTTCCCCGCCAGA
>JAQBPR010000161.1 GCA_028287395.1 Bacilli bacterium | reverse complement strand
CTGCCGCTGAATTCGACCAGGTTAAGACATATGCCGTCCCGGGTGCCGAACAGACCATGGACCGCCTTGGGGCGCATCTGACAAGTATGTCTTAAAAGCACGAGGTATTAATGATCTATTGGATTTTACAGGGCTGTTAATGGCATTAATGATTTCGGGTTCTATTCCTGATATAATGTCTGTTCCCGATGCTGTTCCCGATGCAATTGCTTTATTTACTCATTTAGGTTATCCTGCCTACCTTCTCCCATTTCTAGGAATTGCTAAATTATTAGGCGTTGTGGCGTTGCTTATCCCTGGATTTTCGTTACAATACCTAAAGGCTGCCGAAGGAACGATCGGCAGCCTCGCTGCGTTAACGGGAGGATAGTTTAACAACTACAAGGTCATGCTGAAAAGAAAAATAAAGGAATTCTGATGCTGTAAGAGGGGAATAATAAGAGAACTATTGTAGCTAAGGGGTAAAATGTTGAATGATAAGTAAACTTTTCTATCGTCTTAAGTCCGTTATTTATTTCTTTATTGTAGTTTATCTAGTGCTTGAAGGACTAAGCGGTCGACATTACCCATTCTTCATATTAAGCTTCTGGTTTGCACTTATGAGCCTTTCTGTTTATCTTGACAATCATGTTTTGATGTTGATTTTTATTCCAGAATTTAAATCAGAAAGCAGTAAACAAATACTCCTTGCCCAAATCAAGAGACCCATCATAATTTCTATAATTTTGTTTATCTGTGGCATTATAGATGTTTTTACTTAGGCAATGTTCAATTTTATTCAATCTTTCTCCTTATAATGCACATTTAATCAACACAGGTTATTCAACGGAGAACGATAGTTAAATACTAAATGGCAGTCTAGAACTTTATTATCAATTTTTAAAGCTGTCATTTATTTCTTTTTAAAACCTACTAAGGCAAAATTAAAAACAGCCTACACAATAATGTAGACTGTCTCAATATCACCATTTAAAATGTTATCTGCTTGTCCTTCTTCCTTTTGTAAACCACTCAGACTTAGGCTTGCGCTTCGGGTTTGCCTTGGATTTGGCAGGTTTTAAGACTGCTTGTGTCGATTGTTCTTCCGCCTTTAGAGGCTGATTTGCACTCAGCATCGGATAGGGATGGTCTTTCACTTCGGGAATGGTCTTTCCGATCAATTTCTCAATATCCTTGAGATACGGAATTTCTTCAATTTCGCAAAAGGAGATAGCAATCCCGCTCAGTCCTGCTCTACCGGTACGGCCAATGCGATGAACGTAGGTTTCTGGAATATTAGGGAGGTTGAAGTTGATCACATGAGAAAGCTCCTCAATATCAATTCCCCTTGCTGCGATATCCGTCGCAACCAACACTCGCGTTACGCCACTCTTGAAATTGCTCAATGCAGTCTGGCGGGCAGTTTGAGATTTGTCTCCATGAATCGCCTGAGCGGAAATATTCACTTTAGTCAGTGCGCGCACAACACGGTCAGCGCCATGCTTGGTACGGGTAAACACCAATGCCGAAGCAATGGATTTATCTTGTAAAAGGTGATTCAATAGATCTTGCTTGTTTGCCTTATCAACCAAATAAATAGATTGCACTATCCTATCCACTGTAGAAGATACCGGCGTAATTTCTACTTTCACTGGATTAACCAGCAGCGATTTGACCATTTTGGATATCTCTGGCGGCATCGTGGCCGAGAAGAAAAGAGTTTGTCTTGAACTGGGCATTTTTGTGATGATTTTCTTCACATCATTAATAAATCCCATATCCAGCATCCTGTCGGCTTCATCAAGTACTAATATTCGGACATATTGTAAATCGATATGTTTTTGATTGATTAAATCGATGAGTCTGCCCGGAGTTGCAATAATAATATCTACTTCTTGATTTAGCGACCGCTCCTGTACTTTTTGTGAAACGCCGCCAATGATAGCAGAACAACGCAAATCGGTGTATTGACTATACGCTTGAATGTTATCAAAAATCTGAAGAGCAAGTTCTCTGGTTGGAGTTAAAATCAATGAGCGAATATGGCGTTGCGTATTGGGTTTACTTTGCTTTTCGCTTAATAGCTGGATAATCGGTACCGCAAATGCAGCTGTCTTCCCTGTTCCAGTTTGAGCGCAGCCAAGTAAATCTCTACCGGCTAACACAGCTGGGATCGCCTGTTCCTGTATGGGTGTCGGCGTAGTATAGTTCTCTTTGCTTAAAGCTTTTAAAATCGCGGGTATAATATTCAACTCATTAAATGTCATTATGTCTCCTTTATTTCAAATACATATATTATTAATCACGCAATTTATTACGTCATAACACATAATTATAACACAAATGAGTGCAAAATATGAAGCGAGATATTCCTCGCTCCATTCATGGATGTACGAATGCCTATGTGAAGTTAGTTCTTCACCTTTAAAATTATATTTAATTGTTGCAATATTAGTTGTTTGTTATTATAATAATTCCTGTATACAACAGCTTTAGTTGTTGCAATTGAGTCTTGAAGAAAGAAGGCCAAGCTGGTGAAGATCGAACGTGATACGTCTAATAACGAAAAGTTAAATCGCATCCTATCCACCAATATTGATGAATATGTCTATATTGCGAAGGCGCTTTCAACGGATTTGAGGTTGGAAATTTTCAAAGCATTACTTCACCGTTCCATGAACGTGGCTGAAATCTCGGGAAAATTCAATATTCCTGCCTCCACAGCGGCAATCAATATTAAGAAGCTGGAGGATGCCGGACTGATACATACCGAGATGATTCCAGGGACACGCGGAACCCAAAAGCTTTGCACCGCTTCCTACAGCCGAATTGTCGTTGATTTTTCAGATTTTAGATCGACCACCTCTTCTGAGACATCAGCTCAAGTATCACTACCCATTGGGCAATTCAGCGATGCGCAAATCAGTGGAGCGCATTGTGGCATACTAAGCGATAAATCCATTATTGGGGAGATGGACGAGCCCCGTTCTTTCTTTGAGCCGGACCGAGTCAATGCACATTTAATTTGGTTCCGCAGGGGATACTTGGAGTATCGCTTTCCGAATCGTGTGCCTCGTGGCTCCATGATTAACAATTTGGAATTAACAATGGAATTATGTTCAGAAGCGCCGCTCTATAATTTGGACTGGCCTTCAGATATCACTATGTGGATTAACGGAAAGGAGTTGGGAACCTGGACCAGTCCGGGAGACTTTGGCGGCGAAAAAGGACTGTTAACGCCCGAGTGGTGGGGAACCGAAAACACACAATACGGGCTTCTTAAAACTTGGCGTGTCAATTCGGAAGGTTCGTATATTGATGGTAGAAGTATTTCAGGCTTAAAGGTAACGGAATTGGAATTGGAAGACAAGCCATATGTCACCATTCGTATCGGTATAAAGCCTGATGCGAAAAATGACGGCGGGCTCAATTTGTTTGGCAGGAAATTTGGCAATTATGAAACAGACTTAAATTTAAAGCTGAATTACACAAATCGCAACGAGACAAAATAACAACAAAGGGTGACATTCATGAAATCAGTTAAATGGCTAAGTATCGCTTTGGCTACATCTCTCGCACTTACGGGATGCGCAAGTAAAAACCAGCAATCCGCTTCTCCAAACACCAACACCAGCCAAAAAGTAACAATTAATTTCATTAACGGATTCACTGGTGGCGATGGCGTCTTTATGAAGAAAATTACGGATGGTTTCAACCAATCTCAAGATAAATACGTCATCAAGGAAACACAAGACAAAGATCATTACACGAAATTTAAAACCGGTAACTATGATCTCGTCGTTATCCACACGGTTAACTTGAAAACATATAAAGATGATGGAATGATCCAAGAAGTAACCCCAATTATGGACAAAGCCGGTATTAAGGCTAGCGACTTCGATCCAGCCGGAGTTAATGTAGCAACAGTTGACGGCAAGATGTATGCACTCCCACTTGATATTCACCCACTGACGATGCTTTACAACAAAGACTTGGTCTCCCAACCTCCAGCCACTTATGCTGACTTGGTCAAATTGCAAAGCCAGTTGAAAGCGAAGGACCCGAATCTTTACGCCCTTGGTGTTCCTTCCAGTGGTCTAGTCGAATTCTATATCATGACAATGGCAGCACAAAACGGAATCAACTTGCTAAAAGACAACTACCTGAATTTTGCACAACCGGAGCTTGCGGATGCCCTGCTCAGCTTTAATAAAATGATTTACAAAGATAAAATCTCTCCTGCCGGACTTGGCTTAGATGGAGAATTCCAAACATTCATGAAGTCAGCAAAAGATTCAAATGCTGCTGTTCAGTCCGCAGTCGCGTTAACAGGTCCTTGGTTCTACAGCGCGGCTAAGGAGAAATATGGCGACAAGCTCGGCGTTGCTCCGATTCCGGTGTTGGGTAAACAAGCAGCGGTATACGGCAACGCCCACACGATTGCCGTCTCTGCCAAAGTTAAAGACCAAAAAGTGCTCGACGGCATCGCAGAATTTTATAAATATTTGTACACCCCGCAGAATCTCATTCATTGGGCAGAATCCGGACAAGCCCCGGTTCATAAAGCCACAATGGACTACATTGCTGCTCATAAAGATCAATATCCGTTGTCATATGTAAACGAACAACAGTTCAAATCATTTGCGACTCCAGTGCGCGTATACCAATACGGTGAGCAAATTCGCTACATGAATGAAACTGTATTCGCCAAGGTTGTAAGCAATCCAAACATTACCAAAGATGACATCATGAAGGAATTGCAAACGGCTACTGATAAAGCGAAGCAAATTGCTGCTACGCACCCATAATACCATGTTCTGAACATGGCTCTGTGATGGGAAAGCAAGTCCTATCACAGAGCTATTCATATTTCCTTACGTAAGGCGGTGCATGATGAAAACGAATCGCAAGCTCAAAATTTGGGCGTTCCTACTGGTTTTGCCGTTCCTTCTTTGCTTCATCCTTTTTTGGCTCTTTCCGCTCGTTTCTGGCGTATTTATCAGCTTGTTTAACTGGAATCTGTCAAGCGGAAACCATCGGTTCGTTGGCTTTGGCAATTATAAAGCCTTGCTAACACCGGGGACGATTTATAGCCAACTCTTTATCGCCACTCTCAAAAACACGCTCCTCTTTGTTGTCATCAGCGTCCCTTCTCTTGTCCTGATCAGTTTAGGGTTGGCGCTGATGATTGACAAGTTGCCCGATCGATTAAAATCGGTTTACAGGACCATATTCTTTATCTCTTATTCCATCTCAGTGACGGCCGTTTCAGCGGTGTTCCGATGGTTATTTAACGAGAATGGCGGCTTTGTCAACAATACATTGTCCTCCCTTCATCTCAGTGCTCCGATTCAATGGCTTAATGCTCAACCCAATGCTTGGATCACTATCCTTATCGCAACGATATGGTGGACGATCGGATTTAATATGTTATTGTTTCTCAATGCCATAAACGAGGTCGACGAATCGATCTACGAAGCGGCCGATCTAGATGGTGCAGGAGGATGGACTCGGTTCTTCAGCATTACCCTTCCGGAAATTCGGAATATAGGAATCTTCATCATGATTACAACGGTCATCTCATCGTTCAATCTATTCGGACAAACGAAGCTGATTACTGCAGGCGGGCCGATGGAATCAACAAAGACGCTCATCATGGGCATTCAGAGTACCGTATTAGACCTTAACCAGCTAGGTATGGGATCTGCTATGGCCATTCTTATGGGATTGATCATGATGATCTTCACGGGATTGCAGTATTGGCTTTCTTATAAAAAGTCAGCATAAAGGATGTGAATCGTATGCGCAAAAAATCAACTAGCCTTTCATCCATTGTCAACCTCATAGCAGCAACCATTCTAGGTCTGCTGTTCCTGCTTCCTATTCTCTGGATGATATTTACTTCTTTCAAGACGTTGAGTGAATCTATTTCCAGTTCATCGCTTCTGCCTCATACGTGGACGTTGGATAATTACAGATCACTCACTCAGATGTCGGACGATGCACCTATTTTCCGATGGATTCTTAATACCGGTGTTGTGACCGTTCTCGGGACCCTACTCGTGATTGTCGTTGATGTGCTGGCCGCATACTCTTTGGCGAGACTCGAGTTCCGTGGTAAGAAAATAATTCTGTCCACCGTTATCGCGGCATTGACGATACCAGGGATGCTGACTTTGTTCCCCGCGTTCTATTGGTTTAAAGCACTTGGTTTGCTCGACTCGTTCGTTCCGCTCATTTTACCGTATTCTTCTAGTGCTCTTGGAGTATTCTTGATTTATAACATCCTGCTGTCCTTCCCAAAAGAACTGGAGGAAGCGGCTCATCTCGACGGTGCTTCACAATTAACTATACTACGTAATGTGATATTGCCGTCTATCTGGCCGGCAGTTTTAACGTTAGCCGTCATTACCTTTTTGAACATTTATAATGATTACTTATGGCCTCTACTCGTTATCAACTCACCGGAGATGAAAACAATCACAACCGGTCTGGCAAGCCTAATCTTAGGTTCAAATTTTGTTAATCCAGCTAAAATGATGGCGTCTACGGTCGTCGCAACCTTGCCTGCTTTAATTATTTTCTTAATTTCGAACCGATTTTTCGTACGTGGCGTTACCAGTTCCGGAATTAAATAAAGAGACAACTACTTAGGAGTGTGAGTGGTATATGTTACGCAAGGAATATCCAAGACCTAACCTAGTTAGGACCGAATGGCAGAATTTGAACGGCACCTGGCAATTTGCATTTGATGATTACAATGTCGGAACGGTGAAGCGCTGGTTTGAATCCGGCAAGACGTTGGACCAGACCATCGAAGTTCCATTTGTCTATCAAACGGAACTCAGCGGGATTCATGATTCCTCATTCCACGACTTTGTTTGGTACAAAAGAAATTTTGAGGTCAATGAAAACTGGCGGGAAAAGCGTGTTTTACTGCACTTCGGAGCGGTCGATTATCGCGCGTGGGTGTATGTAAACGGGCAATATGTGGGCATGCATGAGGGCGGAAACGTCCCCTTTCATTTTGATATAACAGAAGTGTTAAACGGTGAAAACGAGGAAGTTACTGTTCGTGTTGAAGATCCTTCTACAGACGAGACGATTCCAAGAGGTAAACAATATTGGTTGGAGAAATCAGATGCCATCTGGTATACGAGAACAACAGGTATCTGGCAGACGGTATGGCTTGAAGCGGTGCATGCTGTTCACTTAGCTAATGTAAAATTCCAACCTGATCTAGATCGCGGTGATTGTATTGCCGAATTTGAAATTGTGGGTTCTTATGCAGGCGTTGTCATGGATGTTGTCATATCGTACAAAGGACAAGAAGTGGTCACCGACCGAATAAAGGTTCAGGATCCGTACATCAAACGCGCCTTCCATCTATTGAATCTTAACATTTTCAGAACGCCATTTCATCATGATGGTTGGACTTGGACACCAGAAAACCCCAATTTATTTGATGTCGTGATTACGTTAGTTAGAGAGAGCCAGACTCTCGACACGGTTGAAGCTTATTTTGGTCTACGTAAAATTCATACTGAACGTGGCATGGTCTACTTAAACAATAAACCTTACTATCAGAAGCTAGTATTGGATCAAGGCTACTGGCCTGAAGGATTAATGACCGCTCCATCGGATGAAGACTTCAAAAAGGATATCGAATTGTCCAAAGCGATGGGGTTTAACGGCTGTCGAAAGCATCAGAAAGTGGAAGATCCCCGGTTCTTATATTGGGCTGACCGTCTTGGCTTTCTAGTCTGGGGCGAATGCGCCGCTGCTGTATCCTATCATCCGAGCGCTGCTGCAAGGTTGACGAAGGAATGGATTGAAATTGTGGAGCGTGACTTTAATCATCCATGCATCGTAACGTGGGTGCCGCTTAATGAAAGTTGGGGGATCCCGGCCGTTCAATACTCCCTTCAGCAGCAGGCTCATAGCTTAGCCATGTATCATCTGATTCATTCCCTTGATCCAACACGATTGGTCATCTCAAACGATGGCTGGGAATTAACAGAAACCGATATTTGCGCTGTTCATAACTATAATCATGGGCAATCTGATGAAATCGAGAAATATGAAGCTTTCAAACATTCTCTCGCGACAAAAGAACAAATGCTGCGTTCACAGCCGGCTAGGCGTTCCATTTATGCAAATGGCTTTTCACATCAAGGAGAACCCATCTTGCTTACTGAATATGGCGGCATAGCCTATAAAATTGGTTCAGATCAAGGTTGGGGATATACATCTGTAAACAATGAAACGGACTTTGTGAATGATTACCGGAGGGTTATGGAGGCTATTTATGCATCGAAAATTATTCATGGTTTCTGTTATACCCAACTGACAGATGTAGAGCAAGAAATAAATGGGCTGTTGACATATAACCGTCAACCGAAATGCGATTTGGAAGAAATCCGAAAAATTAATTCCATGTGGCACGAGACCATTATCCAGGACTAAATGTTTACACAGGAGGCTGTTCACAGTGGAACAAGGATTTCGTACAATTAAAACGGTAGGCTCGGATGATATTCATATACGTGATCCCTTCGTTTTTACTTATGAGAAAGAACAGCGTTACTATTTGTTCGGCACAACGTTCGCCGATGGCGCTGGGGATAAAGACCCGATTTTTGAAGTGTACGTTAGTGAGGACTTGGAAAGCTGGACGGGTCCTTATGTCGCCTTCCAACCGCCTAAGGGTTTCTGGGGTGTCCGACATTATTGGGCACCCGAAGTATTTGAAGTGGATGGCCAGTTTTATATGTTCGCCTCTTTCAAGGGGGGAATCGGTGAGAATCGCGGAACAGGCATACTAATCGCCGACCATCCTGCCGGACCTTATCGCCCACACAGCAATGGTCCCGTCACTATCGCTGGCAGTGAATGTTTGGACGGTACTTACTACCAAGATCGTAACGGTCAGCGCTGGATTATCTTCTGCCATGAATGGACGGAGCTTTATAACGGTCGAATCGAAGCCCTGAGGTTAACAGCGGATTTGAAACAATCTTTTGGGGAACCGGTTGTCATACTAAATGCTTCTGAACGTGAATGGATCCGCTTATTTGGAGATCCACGGATTGAGAAACAGGGATTTTTGACGGATGCACCGTTTCTTTACGAAGCACGCAACAATGAACTACTGCTGCTATGGTCCAGCTATTCGGTTTCGAATTACGGCGATTCAGGATTTGGCGGTTACACCGTGGCCATCGCAAGGTCCGCAAATGGATCCATAGAAGGCCCATGGACGCACGACCCGGAATTGTTCATGGACCGTAATGCCGGGCATTCTAGTCTTTTCCGCGATATTCAGGGAAATTTGCGGATTTGCACCCACTATCCAGATACTCCCCATGGGCAAGAACGGCCGTTGTTCTTGTCAGTGGAAGAAATCGCGACGGGCTTGGCATTAAAAAAATAACAAAATCCATATTGTATCATTTTAACTAAACTGCCCGTTCGTATTATAAGGTCAACCAGTTTTTACTGGTTGATCCTTTTTTCATTTGCATTCAGGATTGAGGTAGCCGGGTCGTGAACGTACCTGCCCGTGGGACTGGATCCCGAGCGCTATAATGTTAAATATGATTAAGCTGACGCATCCAATTGTAACACTTATGGTCGGGTTAACTACTCTGTGTCGCCAGTTTTTCATTAATACACCTCTACCTTTGTATGGAAATTATATACCACAGTAATTTACTGCAAAGTAGTGACAGTTTCATACGATTTGATTTTGCATAGCATATGCCACAGCGGACGTCCGACAAGACACTTCTAATTTGTTATAAATGTGGGTTAGATGATGTTCAACCGTCTTTCGACTAATGTACAATTCAGCTGCGATTTCCGGATTTTTCTTTCCTTTAGCCACAAGCCGCAGCA
>JAQBPR010000159.1 GCA_028287395.1 Bacilli bacterium | reverse complement strand
ACATCGGATTATTCGGAATCAGGCCTTCACTATGCTGAAAAGCAATGCCGCAAAACAGGAAAAAACGTTTTCCCAACTAGAATCTGCTCTTCCGAAAGCGCTTGATTTGATACACCACTCATTGGATAGGGGATATCCCGTGCTTGCTTGGGACATTTTCTTCCCTGAGTTTGGGCTCATTTACGGTTACGATGATGAGCAGAGGCGATTGTATGCCGATGAGTGTGGCAGACGGGACACGCTTCCTTATGAAAATCTTGGTCGTAGTGTGCTGGAAGAAATTTTTGTATTGGCCATAGATGAGTCGTTCGAAGTTAATCAGCATGATCGTCTGCATAACGCAATGTTGATGATCCTGGAACATTACGATGGAAAAGAAAACGAGAACCCTTCTGATTCTGTCAAAGGTATACGTGCGTATGAAGTCTGGTGTGATGCATTTCGAGGAGGAAATGTAGAGCCTAATGGCAATGCCTACAACATTGCCATTATTATGAATGGACGTAAGTATGCGGCAGAATTTTTGAAGGAAGTGCAAACGAACTGGCCTGACATTGAGGATGCTGATAACAGAATACGATTACTGCTGGGTGAAGCGGTGGAATTGTATACGGAAATTTCCAGTAAACTCACCACTCTACATGAAATGTTTCCATTTCCAGAAGGCGGGGAGCCAAACACCCCGACTAAGTCTCAACAAACGATTGAGCTTCTGCAGATAATAAAGACACTAGAGATAAAAGGTGTAGAGACACTAAGGAACATTTTGGATCTCTTACAGTAAATTTATTTTAAAAATTTTTCGTGTGTGCGGGAAGAGTGAAGAGACGTTATAAGAGGCTTGAGCGGATAGGGTGGGGATGGAATAGATGAGGCCTGATTAGCTTGTTTTAGAAGCTAATCGGGCCAAATCAACACCATGCTCGGAAAGGAGTTTGAGATGTCAAATGCTGATGAGGTAAATCAACTATCCACCGCAGCGCGATGATAGATCTTTGTCATGTCCCTCATGATTCGCGTGCCCGAGACTGCATTGAGCGAATGACACTGATATCTATTCCGATTTGTTTTGAAAAAGCTCCTGTATCCCAATAAGAATGAATTTCTTCTATTAAACCTTTAGCATTGAAGCGAAAAAAAGTGGCCATGCGCATTTTATATGGTCGGTTACCAGTAGGAATGTTGATTGATGATGCTATTTCAGGCGGGATGATTAAAGTGCCGCTTTCAATAAATTGACATGCTACCATATCGTCTTGGACTACTGTCTTCAGAACCTCGTCTTTAATATCTGGGATGACCTTGCCAAATGACATCGAGCAAACTGCTGCGTGAGCGGTATGGATGGATAATGGGCAGAAAATTGGAAAATACGCCTATATTATGCAACTAATTGAATCGTTTAACGTCTACACGTATAAATAATGAAAAAGAGGTGTTGTGTTGAAAAAATTTATATTAGGATTAAGTTGTGGATTAGTTATTGCCTGTTCGTCAGTTGCCTTCGCTTCGGGTTCTATTCAAGCTTTATTATTCCCAGCAAGTTTTGAAATTAACGGTAGTAATGTTGCATTAAACAATGATTACAAGGTATTGAACGTAGATGGGCATGCTTATGTACCCATTCGTTTTGTAGCTGAAAATTTGGGGGCAACCATCGACTATGATGCGGATTCACAAAAGATTTTTGTCAAAAATAGAAACCTAGACTTAACGGATCCAGATTATAAAGGTATATCTGTTGGTAATTTAATATTAACAAAAGTGGGTAATAACACAAAAGTTACTGGTCAATTGAGAATGGAAGGTGTAGGGAGCTCGAAAAATATGATTGGAGCAAATTTATCTTTTTACAATGATAAAAGTGAAAAAATTGGCGATGTCGCCATAAACGGAAATGATTTTGGGGTCGAATCCCAAACGTTCGTTTTGGAGAGTTCAGGGGATTTCAGAACGTATTCGACGGTCAACCTTCATATCGGGGCTGTAAATAATACTATTATTCCTGATGCCCCAAGCATGCTTTACGAAAACACGAAATACAATTTCACGCTTAAGCTCCCTAAAAGTTGGGAAGGAAAATATGATGTAGTTGAAGGTACAGATTTTATTAATTTCATTGACAAAGCAAATAAAGATGCAGGATGGGGCGGACTATTATTTACTATCCAGGAATGGTCTAAAGAAAGATGGAATACTGACGGAGTAGAAGAAGCAAAGAATTATCAAATATCTAAGATTGGAGAAAATGGGGACAAAATTTTCACATTAAGCACTCCATCAGATGTAAATTATAATGTAAACGATGAGAAGATGAAGGCAGAATATGCTTCAATGTGGTCCCATATAAATACAATAAAAACTACTTTTAAGATTAAAAATTAACCGAGGTTTTTAAAATTTCTAGAAGACTTTCAGTCTGAGGTATTGTTATGGAGACAATTTATTCAGATAATAATGAAGCTTATTGAGCTAACGAACATTATAGTGAAGGAGCTTGCTGCGAATCGGCTAATTTTTCTTTATTAGTTAAGAGCGAGAGCCCAACCGTCACTTCATAGACGGCTTTTTTCGTAGGGGGATGAAAGTAAATATTTTAGCCGGATCTATTAGTAGTGAAGAAAAGATAAAATATTAACTATTTCCCCTCTTGCACCTTACGCAACGTCACCTTTTATAATAAAGACACCGGTAAACAGCTAGCGCCAAAGAAAGGAGTGGGGTATGCAGCAACATTGGAAAGTGGGGGATCTTGCCAAACTGACCGGACTTACAGTCCGCACCCTACGGTTTTACGATCAGATCGGCCTATTTTCACCGTCAGGACATTCCGATTCCGGTCATAGGCTGTATAACCAAGCCGACATCAGACGGCTGCAACAAATCTTGTCTCTAAAAGATTTAGGCTTATCGCTTGAAGAAATTCAGACAGTACTGAAAGGTCATACGTATACCCCGTCTGACATCGTAGCTATTCAGATTGAACGGATCCGGAAAAATATAAAAACCCAGCAGAAGCTTCTGGCCGAACTCGAACGTTTGGCCGAACGAATGAACCATCAGGATCCACTTTCAATTGACGCATTTATTTCACTATTGGAAGCGATGAAGATGAGCCACGAAAAGAATATCATTAAGCACCGGTTGAACTGGGAACGCCGCTTTGATCTGCTAGGCGATTTTCTAAAGGAAAATTTGACATGAGTTCACTATGAGGAGGATTTTTTCATGACACAGCGTTTTACGAATCACTCTACATTCCGAATTGAGCGCATTTACCGTACCTCTCCGGAACGAGTATTTGCGGCATGGTCGGACCGGAGCGCCAAAGCGCGTTGGTTTCAGCCTGCCGAGTCATTCGACTTCAGTGTCGGCGGACGAGAATTTAGCCGGGGTGGCCCCCCAGGCGGAGATGTCTATACATTTGAGGCCTATTACCAAGAAATCGTGCCCAATGAACGTCTGGTATACACGTACAGTCTGGACCAAGGAGAAATCCGGATATCGGTTTCCATCGCAACCATTGAATTTATGCCAACCAGCGATGGCGTCAAACTGATATTTACAGAGCAGGGAACGTTTTTCGACGGCCGCGATACGCCGGAACAACGCGAGCATGGAACTAAAGAATTGCTGGACCTTCTCGGAAAATCTCTTGGGGAAAGTAACGCAGCTACCTTCGAACTCGTGTCTCGTCGGAAGTTCGGTGCCCCTCGGAATATGGTATATCGGGCTTGGACGGAGCCGGAACTTCTCGCCCAATGGTGGGGACCCTACGGTTTCATGAATACTTTCCACACATTCGATTTAAGACCCGGAGGTGTTTGGGAATATACGATGCATGGCCCTGACGGAACCGACTTTCCGAACCGAAGCGTTTTTCATAAAATCGGGCCAGAGTGTATTGTGCTGCGGCACGAATCCAGACCCCACTTTACCCTGACTTCCACATTCGAGGACGTTGACGGTGGAACAGAGATTACTTTCCGGCAGACTTTCGAAACAGAGGAAGAATACAACAAGCTCAAACCCATTTGCGAAGAAGCGAATGAACAAAATTTAGACAGGCTCGGATCGCTCTTGAAGAGGTTTTCCGAATAGGTTTGACAAATTCCCATAAATCCGATGCTCATCCCTGGATCAGCTCAAATAATTAAGCTCCCTCGGCGTACGAGTTCAATTAAGTAGCGGCAGTCTAGGACTTTATTTTCTCGTCCCAGCCTGCCGTTTGTATTTTTTTACAGGTCAGTCTAATACTTAATATTCGAAAGCTGCCAATTCTACAATTTTAAAAGCCGCGCAAGATCAACAACTCCAGTCTAAGACTTTATTTTCCTTGAACAATTACTGTTTTATCGTATGCCGAGGATCTCTTGCAACTTTTAAAAATGGATCAGTGACCAGACAGACCAAAAAACGTCCCGGCAGCATTTTTTTGCTGATAGGGGCGTTTTTGCATTGTATAGCAACTATAATCCATTTGCTTCAATCTCATCATTTCCCGCCCACCAAACCTGCTCCATTGCATCAGACAATTAAGCTTTTTGGTAAGTGAGCACGACTACACCCTTGTCAAACGTCTTCGTATCCGCCAGTTTTAACACGGTATTATCAATCCCCTCTTCGAAGAGCTTTTTTCCATGGCCTACCACGACAGGGAAAACCATGAGCCGGTATTCGTCGATCAACCCAAGTTTCATGAGATTCCGTACG
>JAQBPR010000142.1 GCA_028287395.1 Bacilli bacterium | reverse complement strand
CATGTGCATACCGATAAATAATCGGTTGTAATGTCTCCAAGATCTCTTCTTCGCCGATATTTTCTCGGTAAAGCTTGTTCAGCCGGTCTCCAGCAAAACCGGCGCCCAGATACATATTGTATTTGCCGGGTGCTTTGCCAGTAAACGCGATTTCTCCCAAACTTGGTCGGGCGCATCCGTTAGGACAGCCTGTCATACGAATTATAATCCCCTCTTCGCGTAAACCGACCTCCTCCAAGATCAACTCGATCTTCTCCAGCAAAATGGGAAGGTAGCGTTCCGATTCAGCCATAGCCATTCCACAGGTTGGCAGAGCTACGCAGGCCATGGAACTCCTTCGTAATGCGGAGTGCTGCGTACCGTCGGTGAGCCCGTATTCCTTGACCAATTCCTCAATTTTACGCTTTTTCTGAGTGGTCACGTTACCAATGATAAGGTTTTGGTTTGGGGTCAGCCGGAAGTCCCCAGTATGAATCTTAGCAATTTCCCGCAAACCGGTCATTAAAGGGTAGTTGTCGACATCCTGGACTCGACCATTCTCAATAAAGAGGGTCAAGTGCCATTTGCCGTTACTTCCTTTCACCCAGCCATAGCGGTCACCGTTATGTTCAAAATTGTAAGGGCGCGCTTTCTCAAGTTTCCACCCAAGTCTTTCTTGCAATTCGTTAATGAACCATTCTATTCCTCGGTCATCGATGGTGTACTTGAAACGGGCGTGCTTCCGAACGGAGCGATCACCGTAATCACGTTGGATCATGACGGTTTTCTCCGCCAAGTCGATGATCTGATCTGTCGTGCAGAATCCAATCACTCGGGCCAGTTGAGGATATGTTTTGGGATCGCCGTAAGACATACCCATACCGCCTCCAACCGCAACGTTGAATCCCAATAGGCGCCCTTCTGCGAAAATAGCGATGAGCCCTAGATCCTGGGAAAATACATCAACGTCATTGGAAGGTGGTACGGCCACACCAATTTTAAACTTGCGAGGTAGATAGACAGGTCCATAAATCGGCTCCTGTTCTTTTCCATCCTCCTGGCTATCCAACACTTTTTCACCATCTAGCCAGATTTCGTGATAGGCTTTAGTTCGTGGAGAAAGATGCTCGCTTAGCCGCTCAGCCCACTTATAAACTTCCGCATGAACCTCCGACTGATAGGGGTTGGGGTTACACATGACATTCCGATTCACATCGCCGCAAGCGGCTAGCGTACTTAACAAGGCGTCGTTAATTTTCCGAATACTCTTCTTCATGTTCCACTTGAGGATTCCATGCAGCTGAAAGGACTGTCGGGTTGTCAATCGCAGCGTACCGCTGGCATATTCATGGGCAAGCTTATCCATGGCCAACCACTGCTCTGGCGTAATAATTCCACCAGCCGCCCGTACACGCACCATAAACTGGTACGATGGCTCGAGCTTCTGCCGTTGACGTTCGTTGCGCAAATCCCGGTCATCCTGCATATAGCTTCCATGGTGCTTCAATAAACGATTATCGTCCTCGGGTATCGACCCGGTGATTAAGTCTTCTAGGGTCTCTGAAAGATTTCCCCGCAGGTAGTGACTTGAGCGCTTTATATGCTCAACCTCGCTTGGGGCACCCTGCGATGGAACTAATGGATTTGCTGCCATACTGCTATCTCCTCTGCTTTCATTTATAGGTTTCAGTCTTTTTAGTATACATCACGCAGATAACGTTTCTGCTGCTGCATGGCGACCAAATAGGCTCCCGCTTCCTCAGGGCTCATTCCGCCCTCTCGTTCGAGGATCGCTGCCAAAGTGGCATGGACGTCATGAGCCATATATTTCTCATCACCGCAGACGTATACATAGGCTCCAGCCTCCAACCATTGGAAGAGCTCCGCGCTCTTCTCCAGCATACGGTGCTGTACGTAAACCTTCTTGTCTGTATCACGGGAGAAAGCGACATCCATCCGCGTCAATACGCCTTTCTTAAGCCACTTCTGCCATTCAACCTGGTACAAGAAGTCCGTGAGGAAATGCTGATCCCCGTAGAACAACCATGTTTTCCCTTCTGCACCTGTCTCCTCCCGTTCTTGCAAGAAAGCCCGAAAAGGGGCAACACCCGTGCCTGGTCCGATCATAATGAGCGGTATATCTGGATTGGAAGGAAGTTTGAAATTCGGGTTATCATGGATGTATACCGGCAAGGTATCACCTGGCTTCACCCGCTCTGAGCTCTGCACGGAGCAGACGCCATAACGGTCGCGTCCATGGGCTTCATAACGTACCGCCCGTATCGTAACATGCACCTCATCCGGGTTGGCCTTTGAACTGCTTGCGATCGAGTAGAGGCGGGCAGGCATCTTCCTGAGGAAGGATACCAATTGGGCTGCTGAAGCTTCCCAAGGGGAGAAATCCTGCACCAAATCTAACAAATCCCGCTCCTTGATATAGGATCTGAGCTCCTGCTCATGTTCAGGCTGCAAAAGCTCGTGCAGCTTGGTGTTAGAAGAAAACTTCGCAGCTTGCTCCAATAATGGCTTTGTCAGCACGGTGATCTCATAGTTTAAGAGTAATGCTTCCCGCAATGATCGTACATCACCGTTCTTATTCACAATTACGGGCTCCTCGGGCTTCAAGCCCAATGCATCGATCAGTGTGTCCACAAGATCAGGGTGGTTTTCCGGGTAGATGCCTAAGCAATCACCCGGTTCATATTGAAGGTTGGAACCCTCAAGGGATATCTCAAGATGGCGAGTTTCCCGCTGTGATCCACGACCGTTTAAATTCAAATTCTCCAGGATCTCGGCATTAAAGGGATTTGTCCTCGAATAAGCCGATTGCTCTGATAATAGTAAGTGATTCGACGCCGTATTGATTTCCGTTGCGGTAGCGGTAGCCTCAAACTTCGCACTCAATGTGCTTAAGACACTCTCAAACCACTTTGCAGCAGGTTCGTCATAATCCAGATCACAGTCAATGCGCGGGCAAAATCTCTTGCCTCCCAGCTCTTCCAGACGCAAATCGAAATCCTTACCGGTTTGGCAGAAAAACTCGTAGGAGCTGTCTCCAAGAGATAACACGGAAAATTGCAGATCCTCCAATTGAGGCGCTCTCTTGCTTTGAAGGAATTCATGGAATGGCAAGGCATTGTCTGGTGGATCTCCTTCCCCATGAGTGCTCGCCAGAATCAGCAAATTATTAACCTTCTTTAAATTATTCGGCTTAAAATCACTCATTGAAGAAAGAGTCACTTGAAAACCACGCTCTTCCAACTTTCGTGTCAGCTCTTTAGCCAACCGTTGAGCATTGCCTGTCTGAGATCCGAAGAGAACTGTAACCTCCTTGGAGATTACATGATCATTTGTAGATGGGGCTACAGCAGCTACCGGAGCAGTCTGCACACCGACGCTTGACGTCGTCACTTGAAATGACGTACTTTGTAAAGCGGTAAGATACCCACTCAACCAGATCTGTTGGGCCTCCGTTAGTTGAGGCAGGAGACGATTGAGGAGTTCTACTTGTTCTTGATTAAAAGGACTGTTTGTTACCTGGAGTTGCAACGATATCCACCTCACGCCTTCTTCTGTTTAAAATCGATATTACGATAATACCACATTTTTGGATGAATACTAACCATCTTGTCGAATTTCGGCAATTTAGAAAAGACCAGTCCCTCCTGATCTAAAGCAATGTATGATACCTTTTTATTTACATCGTCGGTGCGATCCCCTGCTCCAAAATCGATAATACACAAATAAACACAAAAAAAAAGGCCATGAGTTTTCAACGCAAGTTGAGAATCATGGCCTTTTCGCTATAGATCCAGGTCCGTTACTGCACCCGTGGAAGCAGATGAAACAAGTTTTGCATATTTAGCCAATACCCCTGAAGTAAACTTAAGCGATGGTTTAACCCATTTTTTTGCTCTTTGTTCTAATTCTTCAGGTGAAACATCAAAACTGATGCTTTGTGTCTCACTGTCTATTGTAATGATATCTCCATCTTGGAGTAACCCAATTGGTCCACCGATCTGTGCTTCAGGAGCAACATGTCCAACAACGAAACCATGGGAACCACCCGAGAACCGGCCATCTGTCATCAATGCGACTTCACCGCCCAAGCCTTTTCCGACGATCATTGCTGTTACGGAGAGCATCTCCGGCATGCCGGGCCCGCCTTTAGGTCCGACATAACGAATGACGACAACGTCGCCTTTCTGAATCTCATCCTTTATGATCGCCTGGGTCGTCTCTTCTTCACTATTAAATACACGTGCCGGTCCAGAGAAGCGATTAATTTTTAATCCGGACATCTTGGCTACTGCACCTTCTGGAGCGAGGTTTCCTCTAAGAACGACCAAAGGACCGCTAGGTTTTAAAGGATTATCCATAGAACGAATAACATCTTGGAATTCGGATAAAGGAGCTGCTTCAGCCAAGTTCTCAGCCAAGGTTTTCCCTGTAACGGTTAAGCAATCTCCGTGGAGTAGGCCCTTTTCTAATAGCAATTTCATAACACCAGCCACTCCGCCTACATCATTGAGATCCTGCATGACATATTTACCGCTGGGTTTCAAATCCGCGAGATGAGGCACTCTCAAACGAATACGTTCGAAATCATCCAAAGTTAGATCGACTTGAACGGAATGTGCGATAGCCAGCAGATGCAGAAAGGCATTCGTCGAGCCGCCCAAGGCCATAATCACCGTAATTGCATTCTCGAAAGCTTCTTTGGTCATAATATCTCGTGGACGGATATTTTTCTCGAGAAGCTCTATTACCGCTCTCCCTGCGTCTACACATTCCACCGCTTTAGCTTTTGAAATGGCAGGAGTAGAAGAAGAACCGGGTAAGCTCATTCCCATTGCTTCCGCAGCTGAGGCCATGGTATTTGCTGTATACATGCCGCCACATGCTCCGGGACCAGGACAAACGCGGCATTCGACTTGATGAAGCTCCTCTTCACTTATCTTTCCTTCATGATATTGGCCAACGGCTTCGAAGGCTGTAACAATATCAACGTCTTTGCCATTATGCTTACCAGGTTGAATCGTTCCGCCATACACATAAACGGCCGGTAAATTCATGCGTCCAATCGCCATTAAACAAGCAGGCGTGTTCTTGTCACAACCTCCGATCGCCACTAATGCGTCAAAGCGTTCTGCATTCGTAACAATCTCAATTGAATCCGCAATGACTTCCCTGCTGGGCAGTGAATAAAGCATGCCTTCATGCCCCATGGAAATCCCGTCGGATACGGTGATGGTATTGAAAATCAGAGGTGCACCTCCATTTGCCTGAACCCCCTTCTTGGCTTCCCTTGCCAAGTGATCGATATGCATGTTACAGGGTGTTACTTCACTCCAAGTGCTTGCGACGCCGATCATCGGTTTCTTGAAATCTTCATCGGTGAAACCGACAGCCCTCAGCATTGCACGGTTCGGAACCCGATTTACTCCTTCACTTATCACCTTACTACGTATCCGCAATTCTTTATGATCTGACATGTTATTTCGCTCCTTCTTCGTTTCAAATTAATGCGTATAACTCATTCATCGGCCTTATCAAATTTTGTTTCATGATAGTCGAAGCTGCAATCGAATCACGGTTTTCTAGTGCCTCTATAATAGAAGCATGTTCTTGCACAGAAGCTTGAGTCGTATTTACAGGCTGCTTCAAAAATACATATTTGAATCGTCGAATGTGTATTTGAATAGAAGAACTATAAGATGAGATATAGGGATTATTGGCGACATCTAAAATTAAATTATGGAACTGCTCATCCATTTCCATCGCTTGATAAGGCTGAGCATTGGCAACCGATTGCTTAAACTGTGCATTTAGCCCTTTTAATTTCTCAGTTTGTTCCGGCAAAATATTCTTTGCTGCAAGTTCGGCAGCTAGAGCATGCAGTACAGCAAGAGTTGGATACAGATTTAAGATGTCTTCTTTTTCGATCCTTCTCACTCGCGTATCTTTCCCAGGATGCATTTCCACCAGACCTTGAATTTCAAGAAGTTGTAAGGCTTCTCTTATTGGTGTACGGCTAACCCCAAATGCTTCGGCTAATTCAGCATCCACCATTTTTTCTCCAGGCTGCATCGTCCCATCAATAATCCATCTTTGGATTTGTGAAAAGGCTCGTTCCTTTGCGCTCATTCTTGTAGGTGTAGAGTAATTAACTGGAATCGGCACGCTGTTCACCTCCTATATGCAATATATCACATATCTATATATTTTCAAGAGGCAATTTGCTGTGGCTGATTTCTATTTCGGAATCGATTCAAAACTCGCTAATCCTCGCTTTTATTATCCAGATTTCTTGCACTACAACCAATTGACAGGGCGTATAAAGGCTGAAATCTAGTTTTATATGTTTTGTCATAAAAATAGACTTTTAGATATAGCGTTTACCCAAGCATTTCCGAAATAAAAAAATATAATATAATTATCTTGATTGAAAGGAGTGAATACGAAATGAGCGCAGTTTTCGGATTTGGACGTCATATTGGTTTTATCTTGGTTCTCTTTATTCTGTTGGTCATCATTCTTTCCACCTTCATCATTTAATAGGGTCATTGTCATGAAAGTTGCGCATATAAATGAGCGCAGTTGTCGGATTTGGATCGCGTGTTATCAAGTCAGCCAGTCAAGTTCTGGCTGGCTTTTTTTGGCCGATTCTATATCGTTTTCTATGTTTGGTCAAAAATTAGACTTTTAGATAGTGCATTTACCCAAGCAATTTCGAAATAAAACAATAGAATATAATTATCTTGGTTGAAAGGAGTGAATACGAATGAGCGCAGTTGGTGGATTTGGACGTCATTTCGCTTTTATCTTGGTTATCTTTATTCTTTTGGTCATCATTCTTGCCAGCGGATTCATAATTTAATAGAGTCATATTCATGAAAGATGCGCATACGAATGAGCGCAGTTGTCGGATTTGGATCGCGTGTTATTAGGTCAGCCAGTCAGTTCTGGCTGGCCTTTTTTTGACCGTATGAGCTGACGGTTTATTCGCAGCCCCATCGTCGTGCCATGAATCAAATTGTTGGATTACCAGAATGATGATTAACCTCTATTCGGTCACCTACATATTCTGTAATCAGAGGTGATGGTTAGATGAAATATAGCCCGAAAGCAGCCGCCAGAACATTTATAAAAAAGCATTTTCCAAATGCATGTGTCGCGTTTTTGGGAGGAAGCGCCGCGCATCGCAACTTGACCCCGAACTCCGATCTGGATATCGTCATTTTTGACGATACGCAGTTTCCTTTCAAACAAAACTACACTTGGTACGGCTGGCCCATTGACGCCTTTGTGTTAACACGCAGTGCTTATCGTTCTTTTTTTGATGAAGCCATAAGAAGCGGTCTTCCTTCGATGATCCGCATGTGTGCAGAAGGAGAAACGATTGTAGATACAGGATTTGCTGAAGGGATCCGGTCGGAAGCGCGAGATCTGATGTCCCAAGGACCCTGCGAATGGACATGGGATGAAAGGGACCAGGTTCGTTATCAAATAACGGAATGCCTGGAGGATTTGTCCGATGCACACTTATATCATGAAAACTTGTTTATCGTAAATCAACTAACCGAGCTGGTCACCAAATTTATTTTGCGAGCAAACGGCCAATGGTTCGGGATAGGCAAATGGGCGGTACGTTCACTTGTGGAATACGACAAGCAGTTATGCGACGAATTTTTATACGCTCTTGATTCTTTTTATAAAAAGGGAACCGTCGAACTTCTTATTCTATTTATTGACCGTGTACTCGAACCGCACGGAGGTAGATTGCTGGAAGGCTGGATGGAAGGCAGTGATATATTTTAAGAGGAGGAGTAATTATTTGCAATACAATCGTTATCTATACCCCTCACATTTTTCTCCAGTCCTGTGTTTTAAAAACCTCAATGGGACGCATCATTTCGTGATCTTCATGCTCCAGCATGTGACAATGCCACACATAACGCCCGGTGAAGGGTCCAAAACGGGCTATAATGGATGTAAC
>JAQBPR010000113.1 GCA_028287395.1 Bacilli bacterium | reverse complement strand
TGACGAATGAAAAAGGTATTGAGCTATATAAAGGCGCTTTCTTTGACGGCAGTTTCAATGGCAATGGTGTGTTGAATAATAGCGAAGGGAAGCCGCTCTATCAAGGAGAATTTAAGAATAACGTATATGAAGGTGAAGGAACTCTCTTTGCAGCTGACGGAACTTCTCTATATAAAGGCTTTTTCAAAAACAACCTCCTCTATCCGCAAGGGTTTTTGGGTATTTCGCGAACAAAGCTGGAAGAAATCGAAGGTAAACCTACAGATATCAATGTAGATGATGATCCTACTCTGCCAGATGCACTGCTCTCAAATTATAATGACCTGCAGCTTTCTTTTATTTTGAAGCTATCGCCAACGAATCCAAAAGAAAGCTCTGTCATGACGGTAATCATTTCCGGAACGAATTTAATGACACAGATTTATGCTGAATTAAAAGCTGGCTATACCAAGGGGAATATTGAGGATGTTGGTTTAAAACAGCCCGTTAACGACGATTTATATACGATGACTTATAAAATTGATGATGCGTTGTTTGCATTTTATTTCAACAGTAAAGACAATACATTGAATCACCTGGAAATAAGGTAATTGGTTAAATAAACGGACTGTCCCTTAGATCTTTCTAGATCTTGGGACAGTCCGTTTATTGTAACTATCTTATGAATTCTCTTCGTTGCCAGCAGCTGCTTCTATATTAGAATCGCTTACAGCGGTCTCCTGAGCTTCCGACTGATCATCTGCAGTTATTTGCTCGGTCAACTGTTTAAAAGCCCACCAGTGAACTCTGACGCTTGCAGCGGATGAACTGCCTTGAGGCTTCACTCCTATGCGGAATGTTCCCTTTTGGGGATAAATAATGGTTCCAATGGAGACATTTGTGATCTCTGATTCGAACTGAGTATCTTTAAAAACATCGTTGTCGCCAAAATATACTTGTTCGCTGCGATTTAACATGCCGGAAATCGGATCTCCACTCATTTCTTCTAAACCAGTAACAACAAATATGTGGCCATCACCTAGAAAATGATCAATTTCATCACTGAAAAAGCTTTTTTCCGGCTTGGAAAATGGTTTGATTCCCTTCGATTTCAAAGGAATTTCTACATACCCCATAGTCACATCATTGCTAACCCTTTGTGTTTTAGGCAAGCCTAATTTAAAGTCAAATTGATTGCTTTCTTCATTGTAACTGACAGTGAATTTCGGGATTTCGTTCGCATTCAGCTCGACAGTAGACGATTTGGCGTGGAAGCCAGTCTTGATTGCCGTCCCCTCTCCTCCGCCTTTACCAGAAAGCTTATTCAGAATAGATGCATTATAGATATATTCTCCGAATGGTACGGGATCGATTTTTTCAATCATATAGGTAGAGCCCATCTGCAATAAACAAATTTTCGCTAAATAAATACATTGGTCGGATGTAAATTCAACCGATTTATCCAATGAACGATCGTGATAATCAGCAAGGAGGCGATCATTAACGGAGCCTGTAATAATCTCAATGCTGTTCGTATCTTCTTTGGTTATATGTAATAATTTATCGCCAATGCTCAATTTAGCGCTGTCGCTTTTCATCGCAATTTCGCCCTTGATCGGTGTAATTCCTGCTTTCACATAAAAGGATACCTCGTAATCCGTCGCTTGACCATCCAATGGCTCTTCAAACGTGATTTTCGCATCGTCCTGTTCCAAGGTAAAATTCTTTTCACTGTCTAGTACGTATTCAAAAACGATTTTTGGAGTTTGAATAGTTTTTTCGATTTGCAGCTTTAGTTCGAAAATTTCGCCTGGGTTAACATAAAGCGGTGTTTTTTGGATTATACGAACTTGACTATCGTCATAAATCACACAAATACTTTCGAATTGATTGCTATTCTCAAAAGACGCTGGATCGGGTGCTTCTTCTTTAATAAAAATTTTGTAGCTTTCCATGACACGATTGTATTCGCTTTGTTCATCCGCGCTGCTCGAAGTGTTGTTGACCGAATACACCTGCTCCTTGCCTTTTTCGTCATAGGAAATACATAAATAAACATTCTTTGCATATTCGTTGTTTTTGAAGCCGTCAATCATCGATAACTTCATTTTGACAGGTGAAGCAACAACTATTTCGCGTCCTAAATTATCGAGCGCCACTCCACTCTCTAATGAAATTTGCTTATCGTCTACACGAACAACCTGCAAGCCTGAAACGACACCGATCCCATGCAGCAGACGGTTTAACAATCGTCTTTTATCATTAAAATATTTTTGCTCCGATTCAAAATCACGAACAGTAAGCAGCTTGCCCTTGAAAAAAAGATTTCTTTCGAACGGAAAATACCGCAAGTTTTTCATCCATAAATCCTCATTTCTCCATTTAGTTTATTCAAGCTCAGAATCGAGTTCAATCCGTGTGTGGAATCCTAAGCGATGATTGTTTTCCTCATCAGTCAAAAGTGTATCGTAAGGCAGCGTTGATTTGTGATCCAAGCTTAACCATGTTGGTTCCGATAAATAAGTATTGATTCCGAGATACG
This sequence comes from Bacilli bacterium, assembly GCA_028287395.1. Classification (GTDB taxonomy): domain Bacteria; phylum Bacillota; class Bacilli; order Paenibacillales; family NBRC-103111; genus Paenibacillus_AC. Next base: position 29,299 of record JAQBPR010000113.1, on the reverse strand, counting down.
TGTGCATATCCATATACATCCAGGGAAGCAGCACAATAAGCTTCGCTTCGGTAAAGGCTGGTTTTTGTTCATCGAGAATTTTTTGGACAAACAAACGCTGTTTTTCGTTCTCCATCACCTGCTGCTGAACCAGTACGCAAAAGGTATAAGGATTCGCGCTGTACAGCTGTGTAACCAGCGGTTTTAACTCCGGTACTTCCAGCATGGTTTTATACTGAAAATATTCGACAATAAATGGCCGTTCACCTGTATAAATTTCGACCATTTTTTCAATGCCTTGTTTTGTGCCTCGTTCTTGATAAAGCTCAGGTGACCTGCGAATCAATTCCTTTAACTGTGTTTCACTCCAAACCTCATCTGCCGGGATTCCAATCCAAGTACCTAACCACTGGACAAAATCTCCTGAAACCGTATCCACGTCAAAATATTTGGATACGCTCTCGATTTCTTCTTCCATCTCCTGAAAAAACGTACCGAATAGAGATAGATAACGTTCGAGAAACTGCTGGCTCTTTTTGTCATCTTGATAAACCGCAGGTAGATAAGACAAGTAGGAAGATCTAGGATAGTAGGCTCGTAATTTACGAAGCAGCGGTGTTTTTTGTTCGCTTGCATGAAATTCTATTTTCAACCAGAGATACTGCCCTTTTGCTTCAAAAAACAAGGCGTCCTTCGGGTTAATAATCGGAACAGACCAGGCGGGAAAAGGATGATTTTTAATATCAGATGCAAAATAGGCGATTCTTATTTGCGTTTCTTCAGGAATATGTGCGTCCAGAAAAAGCTTATGCCATACGGTCTCCGTTGCTTGACTATCCATTGCGGAAGAATAATAGACAGCTTGCAGCAGTTGAGTAGATTCATGCTCCATAGTTCTTTGCTGCGGCTGCAGAATGGTTAACATAGCTTCTTCGCGATTAAACAGATACATTTTATTATTACGGTCAATTAAGATTTTGTCTACCCTTCCGCGAAAACAAGCAATTTGACCTATTTTTTCTCCTGCCGCATTATATTTAAGCACGAACCTTTCATCTTCCTCTTGTTCTATATCGATATGACGTCGATTGCCCATATAAATATGGCGGTATGAATCCGCAGCAAAGCCAGAGAATTGAATCGCAGTGTCATTTGCAATCGGATGATTGGTTTCTGCTGTTTCCGTGAATGCATAGAGTTCGTTTGTTTCCTCATCAAACACTACGAGATGATTTTCAGAAATAATAGTGATAGCAAAGCGGTGCAGCAAATGTGAAATTTTATGCGAATGAATCAGGCGAAACTCCGTACTTTCATAGAGCCGCATAACATGACCGGCATGATTAATGCAAATCACGCCTATGCGACCGGAAATGTCTGTCACTTTTTCTCCATCTTTAGGTGATGGAATATCAAGCGGAATAACAACATACACAATTTGCTGCTCGTCAACTGTAAAAGCAAGTGGAATCAAAGTGAGCTCATTCCATTCATTCAAATGCCAAAATCCTTGTCCATTCACAGCGGAATAGGCGGCAATTTTACGTTCTCCCCATGCGTCAGCAAAATATAAAGTATGATCAAGCGCTGCAATCATAGCGTGATGAGTAAATAACTCATGACCTGAAGTAAACAGAATTTCTCTATTTTCATTTTGATAATCATACATCCATAAATTCGCTTGTTCGTCTAATAAATAAAGCTTTCCATTTCTTCCTACGGCAAATTCGTTGATCATAGGAACTCGTTCGGAATCATTTTCAGAGGTACGATTGATAATTCGAAAAATGTCTGCAAGCAGGATGACGCGTTGTATCCCATATTTCTCCGTTTGGCTTACTGAAAGTCCTTCATTGGTAATTTGCAGATTGGTTGCTGTTCCCTTTTCCCAATCCGTAGATTTATTAAAGGAAAAAAAACTAAACGTCTCATTCACAACGATCACCCCCATTTCAGATATCTAAAGGACTTCTTATTTCAATAATATGCTCTCCCGAGTAAACTAAACCATGTGGTGGAATATGAATATCGCCATTGGCTTCTTTCCGCAATCCTGTTCCTTCCGCGCTTAGCCATAAATCCTGAACGTATTCTACACCCTGAATACGATTGATTTCCCCGTATATATCACCTTTGTAAACTGTTCTGCCGAATTCCCAGCCTTGCTTATGATTCAAATAATGATCATGGTGGTCCAATGGCTGAATGTATTCATTGAGTGCTGTCATTATTTTATCGGCTTCGTCTCGCAAATGGGCTTCAACTGCCACAACCGCATGAACCGTGATTTTAATATATTCCGGGGCAATGACATGAATCTCTGTCGTAATTAAACGGTGTCGATCCAATTGATGTTTTACTGTATTTAGAAACCCTTTACTAGGGATTGGCTTTTTTGCTTCACTATAAGGAACAACCACAACGGTGATTTGTCCAGGCGCTTTATGGTTTGGATAATCTTTTAATCCAAGCTTGAATAATGGAATCGCTTTAACTCTAGCTACTCGCAAGCCCGGAGTAGATTTGGCAATGAGTTCATAGTCCTCGTTAGTTACGGCGCGATAAGGGTGATGCAGCTGCTTTTGCACACGTCGTTTAGCATCTTGTATGGTTTCACGTTCTTGTCCGCCCGCAGCGACGCGCGAGTTTGTTACTTTAACTGCTGAAAGCTCCGGCGTGAGTGTAATGAGCTGCTCGATTAAATTTTTCTTTACGTTGCCTCTGGTACCGCCGCCAATTTGACAGGAAATGATACAAATATTAGGCAAGTCTGCCGAAAAGGACGGAATAATTCCCTTTTCGTTATTGCCAAAATGAAGCTCACCTGTTTCTGCATCCAGCATATAATGACGATCCGAAGACGTAGAGAGGTCGAAATCATCGACTAAAGTCCAATCCTGCCATATCTCAGCTTTATTCGCCGTTTTTTCTGTGGAAACTTGCAGCTTAAAGCTTTGTTTAAGTATGTTTGGAAAATCTGTACGAAAGGCTTGATTCGGTAAACCATTACTTTTACCAACAAGACGTCTCTCTAAAAAATCCGGTATGTAAGCAATGATTCGAATCATACTTAAACCTTTAAGTGGAATCGCTCCATGAATCCCATCCCCAAATGCAATAATAGTCGACTTAGTCTGGGCATCCTTCATTAATTCATAATGAAAGTCATTCACTCCACTAGCAGCTAAAGCCATAACCTCTTTCCATTCTTGCCAATCCTCTGCTTCGTTTTTTACTTGCAAGACAATATTTCCATAAAAAGATACATGATCCGAGAATTCAATGATTTGCTTGCCTTTCCCTGAGCTATCAAATAGCAAGGTTTCGCTTAGCGTATCTTGTTGGATGACCGAAACAGCATTTAAGCTTATATTGTCAATCTTCGGATATACCTCGTACCCGTCTTCCTCAAGTGTGCAGCAAATCCAAAAACGACCCCGATCATTTGCCGGATGAATCGTCATGGCTTTCATCGGAACAGGCAGCCTGAATATAACCCGTCCGCTGTGCGACAGATGAATAGTTTCATCTTTTATTACAGGAAGCGGAAGCCATCCTGAAGCCGGATTATTAGATTTCGGCTCTGTGCCATAAAATTTCCATGAAACTTTAGCTGAAGGAATAAAGGGAGAGGGTATTAAGCTATTATTGGCAGCCATTTGCACGGGGTAATGATCAAATAATTTCACTGTTAAGCTTATACTTTTACCTAACGGCAGCTCGCGATCAAAACCAATATAAAGTCTGCTGCCCACATTAGTATCCGTGCCAAAAGCATAAAACGAAACCCCTTCATGATCATTAGAAGAAGTCATATCGTTTCCTTCTACTTGTGAGCGTACAATCAGCTTATCTATTTTAGCGGGCAATAGCAGCAGCTGCTCTTCCGTTTCGAATGCTTGATCTGCGGCTAATAATTTAGTTCCTTTGGGTAAGATTATTTCTTCCTTAACGTCAGATACCGCAATATCTGCCCGTGCGGAAACAGCATCCGCCAGATGAATGCCAAGAAGTTTGAGAAACTTCAATTCGTTTTTATGCGTCACTCGATTTAAGTAGTATTGCTGCATCTCTGACAACCAAGCAAATAATTCGACAAATGTAATGCCAGGATCATGCACATTTTCATCTGTCCAGCGCGGTAAAAGTCTAGGGATCGACTTTCTTGCTTCGAGTACGATTTGTTCAAACATTCGATCATCTAAATTTGGCAAAGGCAGCATATTTTCAGCTCCATTATTAAGCGGATTTTAAAGCACATTAACCGTTATTTTATGATTACCATTGACGATAATACCGTGCATAATCTGATCGAACGAATCCGTACTGATTTCGATTCTTTTTTCATTCTCTATCTTGTTAAGGGTCATCGAAAGCTGTGCTACATGATTAACGTTCGTAATTGATTTTAAGAGAGCATAAAAAGTTGAACTATGGATTCGCTGACCAATATCCCAGCCCTTTCCGTCGTAATTACCGCGAAACGGATCCAAAAACTGCGTTAATTTAGCGATTGATTCTATTTCTGCCGGAATAATATCATCTATCGTATTCACAACCAACTCTGCATAAATTGAAATTTCAATATGCGCGGGTTCAATCACTTGGATTTTTTCCGGAAATGCAATGGAGCTTGCTGCTCGTTCCAATAAAAATTGTTCAACCCGTCGTTTTAAATTCGCAAATGCTAAACCTGCGCTTCCCCCTTTGGGGAAAATGACAACAGTCACACACCCGGCTTCTTTTACTGCTTTCGCATTATAATTTGCTAAGCATTTGACCTTCGCGATGTTGGAGTCGGCTTGTCTTGCTAACCATTCAAAATCTTCTGCGGTCACAGCACGGTTTCTATGCTTAATTAGCTGCGGGCCTCTGCGTAGAGCTTCTCCAATGGTTTCAATGTCACAGCCGCCGCCAGATGGCTCAGGATTATCTACTGAATTGATAAAGGCAATCGAGTTTTGCAAGCTCTTAATTTGATGCTCGGCAATATTTCCTTTTTTTCCGCCGCCAATAGTATAGTTCACTTTAATTTTATCTCTACCCGGATTAGGGGGTACTTTACCATGCTTACCATCGCCAAAACGAATTTTTCCAGACGAACGGTGAGTTACATAATGGCGATCTCCAGGTGACGAATCATAAAAATTGTCGACATTTTCCCACTTCACCCAGCATTTTTGGATATGACCTTCCGAGTCACGAACGATTTCAAGCAAATGAGCATTCTCTTCACTAAAGGCTGCTATATCATCTTCACTAAAATGACTTGTTTCATCTACCCAAACGGCTTCTTTGATCATTGGATAGCGCGAAAGCACATATTCTTCTTTTCCTGCTTCACCGATTGGGTCCGGTGATTCATTTTCAATACTTTCTTGTTGAATCACCTTCGTTGTATTCATATAAATGCCTTTTACTGAAGGCAATGGCTGTGCATCAATCTCTTTGCGATCAAATTTACCATCGCGATTTACGGCCCTTATCCAATAAAGCGTGGTGCCAAAAAGTGTTGCAAGTGCAAAATCAGTCGGACCAGCAAAGTTAATTGTTCCGCTGCGGATCAGGTTATCTGTTTGATCTGCAACCTTTAAAACGGACCATTCCAGTTTATTGCCGCGTAAACTGAGATATTCCCATTCAATGATAGGGATTTGATCCTCAGTGTAGGTTTGTGGAGCCAAGGAAAAAAATATACTGATCGGCCCTTTTACTGGTTTTGCGGAAAATCCCATATAAAATCCTGGATATTTGCTATCTAATCCTTGGAAGGGTTTAAACAGAATTCCATTGTGTTGTTCAGAAGCAAGCCATTGCTTGCTCTCCAAGTTATTCGCAGATAAACAATGTTTAAAAGCTAATTTACGATCGCCGTATGTATATTGAATTTTTATATTTTCCACCCAAGGGGAAACGTAAACAGAGTTAAGCGAATACATATCTTCTATATTTAGAATACGTGCGCGAATCCAATAATTAAATTGTGCATTTACATAAGTCGGCTCTAAATCAAGCGGACATTGGAATTGGATCGTTTTGGACGATATTTCCTCGCCTGATTTGTAAAAAATTTCGTCATATGCTTTATTCGAAAATAATTTAATCCAACCATTTCCATTCCAATACTCCCAAACTACCTTCAAAACGGAAATATAGGTCGTTTCCGGTGGTCTGAGCTTGGATTCTTTCATAATCAATTTCCAATCTATTTCTTTAGACGCTTCAGGGTAAAAACGATTTTGGACACTTTTAAGCGCGAATTGTATGGTGATCTGGGCAGCCCTTTTACTGAACACCTCTTGGCTAGAAATAAAAAACATACTTAAAGGCACAAATTGTTCTCCAAATGGATACATTCCTGCTTGATCCAACTGAATATCATTATTAAAAATCAGATCCGGTACAACACCACCATTCTGTGCAATGTCGTCGTAATCCGCTTTAACCTTTAAGCCGTCCATCGTAATTTCACCATTTTTTAGGGATACTTCTTCAATCTTCAAAGGCTTCACTTTGCACTGAATCCATCTGCATAAATGACCTTCGACTTCAAGCTCGGCAATTTCATTGATTTTTGATTTCCTTAAAAATAATTTATTATCCATGGAGCTCACATCATCAAATGGAATCCACCCATCTATTCCACTATAAGTCCACTCTACATATTTGCTATTGGTTAATTTCCCGCACATGGTTTGTTCCATAAATTTCTGCAGAGAATTCGTAATTTCAATTTCAATCATTGCGGTTTCTTTGATATTAAACAAATAATCATGCCCCAAATACCAGCTATGTTCTTGCAGATTATTTCCTTGATTAAATTCAAATAATGCGTAGGGGAAATCTTCAGAAATCCGAATGATTTTATCTTGCTTCGTGCTTACATTATATACATCAGCAAGAACAGCAGGTGTTACCAGCATGCTCTTCTCTGTCTCGAATATTAACTCATCCTTACCATCCGCTGATTTACCCAAAACTTGCGTTCCAGCAGGAATATATACGGTTTCTTGAGCTCCTGCGCTCAAGTTAAACGTTACATAGGTTGAAGCTGGTTTTGCAGTTAAAATCGAAACATCCAACAAATTTAAAAAAGCAATAAAGTTTTTGATTGGCACTCGATTCAAGCGTTTAATATTTTCCTGAAACATTTCCGCAAAAATTAAAAATAAAGCGGTACCTGGATCGGGATCCTCTGGTGTAAAACGCCACTCCGGCGTATAGTACGGAACCATTTCACGCATTTTTTGCAATAATGTATTCAGATCTCTCTTATCGATCATTGGCGGAAGCATAAATTCACCTCCATTCTTTAACTTCATCATCGCGCAGCTCCATTACGATTTATTTGGATCCCTCATGAATATAAAATGGAAATACTAGATTATATTGATTATTGGTAGATCTGACTACATATTTGACGTTAATAAGCAGCTTTCCATTTTCTGCTTTATCCAAGACGGCTTCCACTTCGATATCTTTAACGCGCGCTTCCCAATTCCTTATAGCATCTTTCACATTTGATTCCAGCAAACTTAAGGTTGTGCTGTCTGTTAACCCAAAGAGAAAATTATGTACGTTGCTGCCAAAGTCAGGTCTCATCACTCTCTCGCCGCGGTTTGTACCAATAATAAGGCGAATCGCTTCCGAGATATCTTCTTCAGAATCGGACATCATGATTTGACCTGTGGTTTCATCCACTTGGATTGGAAATTTCCATCCGCGACCTAAAAATGCATTTTCCATGGGCTATCCTTTCTAACTCATTAGTTGATTTTCACAAGACTGCCTTTGATGTTTATGATCCCATCCGACTTAATGTCTAAGGAAGCGCCTGCTTTTAAAGTCAATTGCGCTGAGGCTTCTATTTGCACTTGAGTTGATTTTAATTTCAGCGATTTGCTGCTTTCTATCGAAATATCTCCCTTTGCATTTAAGGTTATGGTTGAACTGCTGCTTTTAATTGTAATTTCATTAGCAGAGCCACCTTTGATTTCAATCGAGTTATTTCCACTTTTTTCGGCAATATTAATTATATCAGACTTATCCTGAAGCTCAACTATTTGTCCCTTTTTCGTTTTGATTGTAATTTTTCCATCTGCAGCATCATCACCAAAAATGATCTCATGTCCTTCACGCGATTTGATTTTACGGACATTGTTTTTCTTTTCCCCTTCCGGCGAGGTTTGATCTGCATCCCAAAGCATCCCGATGACAAAAGGTTCGCGTATATCCCCCATATGAAAGGCCACCAGCACCACATCTCCAACCTCAGGAATAAACAAACTTCCGCGATCTTTACCTGCCATTAAAGTTGCGATCCGCACCCAACCTGTCTCATGTTCTCCATCTAGGATGGGCAGTTTAAGCTTGACACGCGCCATTTTTTCCGGATCTTCATTGTTAGTTACGATAGCAAGCATGACCCCATCAATACGATTCGAATATTCTGTGTGAGCTTCAAATAAATCATTAAAATTCATATCGCGTTTCCTTTCACATGAAACGTAGTTACATATCCATCATCATTCATGTTATGAGAGACTGCTGAGATATAAAATGGCTGGCTGAGCTTTTTCCCTAAGCCTTCGAGTATAATGTACCGACCTGCTTTGATCTCCGGAATACCTATGGATTGACCACTTCCTGAAATCATTTCCATCGATAAATGATTTAACTTCGATTTGGCTAAATCTTTACCTTCATCGGCTGAATCCAATACTTTATTCGATTCATATCGATCGAAGTAACTGCCAAGCGCATTAAGCACATCTGCGCCTGTCTTTGTATTGCTGCCCAGCTTTTTAATATCCGTCGAAGCGGCTTTCGATTCTATGACTTCGGTTTTATTCGTTTTCAAGCTGCGTACCGTATAGGAGCCAACCTGCGATGCTAAATTGACATCTATTGAAAAACTCATCAATGACATACCATACATCAAATTAACTACTGGAGTCATACTGGTTAAAGGTTTGCGGAAATACATCGATTTACCTAATACAAAAAAATCGTAATTTGATTTTTTTGCCATATCGGCTAAAAATTGAAAATCCGTTTGCTCTTCGGTTTTCGTGATTTTGATGATTTGATTTGCCGTATCGTCTACAACCGGTTTTAAACCATACTTACCGCCAATTTCTTGGGCTATGTCGCTGTACTTTTTATTGTCCCATGAATTTGATTTATTGCTGGTCATCATTAGAAATGATTTATCCATGCCTTTGACAATGATACTTGGAATATCATCATCGCATGAGAAGGAAAGCGATGTAATGAGTCCATTAAAAACCGTTTCAAGCTTATCCGTGTAACCCATTTGAATTTCAATTTCTTTGCCTAAAGCAAAATACTGATCTACCCAGAGAAACTCTCTTTTGATAAGATCATAAGCGTTAATGACGACAAAAGAAAAAGTGTCCGCTTTTGATTCAATACTTGATTCAATCGTTACATCCGTAATCGCCGCAGAAGTTTCGCGAATTATTTTGGTGCCTTCTATAATAACTTCAACCGTAGGCGCCATAAAATCACGATATTTTTTTTCTAAAGCGTCAAATGTAAAAGTGTCTTCGGTTAATGTCACATCACCCATCTATTCTCACTCCAAGCGCGGAACAACGATTTTTTTTCCTGACTGCAGCATACGCGGATTATCAATTCCATTGGCGTTTGCAATATCTCTCCATAATCCCGGATTCTCATATTCATCCGCTGCAAGCATCCACAATTGATCTCCTTGCTTCAGCATCTTTTGTTTGGTGCGGTCAGCCGATTGTCTCGGTGTCCCCTTGAGCTGCTCTTCTTTACTTTCCCATTGTTTAAAAGTAACGTCCAACGTGGCTCTTACAGGTGTTCCGGTGTCCAAAAACATCGTGAATTTTTGGAGAACGCTCATAACCACACAACGAAATTTCAATTTATCCCAGGCAAAATCACAAACCGGCGGCGCATGCAGGTCGGGAACGATATCCAGTAAACCGCTAATTTTTGAAGTGTATTCGCGGACATCTGTTCGCTGCTCATAAGTATCAAAAAACAATTCCATCGTTAAAACATCATTTTCCCCGCTGTCAAATTGAGCGAGTGGCAGCGCTAATCCCTTAACATCTTTCCACTTATAGGAATTAGAGCTCTGAATCTTATACTCCGTGGGATTAAATAAAACACTAATTTCTTTAGAAGGTGTTGATTTATCTGTAGTCAGATAAACAAAAATTTTCGCTTTTGCCAAAGCCATAGTTTTTCATCCCTTTACATTCCTCTTCTTTGTCTTTCAAACGTAAACCGCTTCTGCAGCTCTTTAAATACTTTATCCACCATCTTATCAAATTCCGGCTTGGACAGCTGCGATAACTTAAGCTCGGGCTTTTCTTCCCTTAGCACGGATTTTATTGGTTCCAAATGAGCTGAAGCTTCATTCTCTGTTTGTTTAATCGGTTCTGTCTCATTAGTCTTATTTTTTCGATAATCCATCCGCGTGGATAATTGCTGTGAGAACGCAAGTTGAACGGCATGATCATTTTTTGCAACTTGACCTGTGCTTTCATTTACTGAAGCCTGCTGTTGGCGACTGTGATCCAGCAACAGAGTGACTTCATTCATTAAAGACATTTTTTCTTTTACTTGCATCATTTCTTTATGCATCAGACTAGAAGAGCTTGGATTTATTGCTCTAGTCGTTTGCAGTTGCTGTATTCCGTCTTTCATTCTATTTCGATCTGCTAAAACTAGATTAGGACGAGAACTAATCACTACACCAGAACTAATCGGCTGATTTCGTGTTGATTTTAATTGAACAATCGCTTGTTGCAAAACTGGAGTTACGCGATTCTCTTCAGTTCTGTTTACTATACTCACCGCGCTTATTTGTGGACTATGCTGTCTAAGCTGCTGTTTCTGCATAACTTGCTGCTGCATAACAACGGATATAGCTGTGAGAAGTCCCCTGTCTATAAGCTTTCGATCAACGAGCTTCAAGGGAGTCTGTTCATTTTGCGCATGTCCAAATACGGAATTCGTATGCTCTTCATTATAGTTTTGCACTAATAAATTATTTTGCATATGATTTGGGATGAGCTGCAAGACAGCTGCCATTTCGCCTATTCGCTCATGAACAATTTTATTTGTTAAACTTTGCTGAACATAGAATGGCACTGCTTTTTGGAGCCTCTCTTGTGAGCGAATAGTGTTCATATGGTTTAAACCACGATCTATCATTTTGCGATCAATTAGAATTAAGTTTATTGCGCTGTTGTGAGTGGAATTTTCTTTTTCCATTTCTTCCTGGTGGTTAGTTTCCAATCTGATTGGATGAAGTAATTGATTTTCTGCATTTGCGGGCAGCAATTGAACCACAGAAGCCCATTCATTGATCCGCTCGCGAACAATTTTTTCCAACAAATTCTCTTGATATACTAAGGAGGTATTTCCGTTCTCATACGATCCAAGCATTTCTTTTCCAGGACCTTGAATTATAACTTGAGATTGGTTTAACGTACCCAATTTTAAAAGGGACGCCTGATGTTCGATAAGCTTTAAAGCAAATTTATGATAAACAATGGGAGTCAAACTGTTACGAATGCTAATTAAAGAGCTGAAGACTTTACTTAAAGCTTCTTTTTCCTGAGGAACGCTCTGCTGTAAAACAGCAATATTTCCGTTTAATTTGCTTCTGTTTTCGATAATCTGAGTTCTGGCTTGCTGTTGAATTGTATTTTTTTCCATTATTACGGAAACCTTTGTAAGAAGGCCTCGATCAACAAGCTTACGATCTATAAGTATTAAATTGGAGTCGTGCGACGATGACTGCAGTTGATTTTTGGACCTGGAGATCGAAAGTGCAGAAGATTGAAATAATCCATGGTTCTCATTCAAATCTCCGATTCGTTCACGAATGATTAGCTCTGTTAAGTTTTGCTGCAAATATTTAAGCCTACCCTCTTCGTGAATATTCGTTGATAAAGAAAATCTGCTTGTATTTAATTGGTTTACAAAATGCTGCATTATTGAATCTTGGATGATTTGGTTTCGTTCCAACCATAATTGACGTAAGGCATGCAAATTAACTCCGGATCGATATTTTACTATTGGGATGATTTTTTTAAATATAGGATGGCTAACATCGGTTAATCGTAAAACGGAATCTTTAAAAAATGTTAGGAAAAGATTAGAATCTGATGATTTTGCAGATTCGAAATTCGACTTGGTTTGAAGTAAAACTGTATGGTTTTCCCCATGATCCATCCTTCTTCGGTCAATAAGTATTAAGCTTGAAGGTTGCATTTGAACAGACGATTCCCTATAGATTTGATCAAGCAGATGATTGGTTTCCAGCATTGGCAGTGTCTGAATTAAAGCAGAAAATCTGTTAATTCTTTGTTGAACCACTTTTTCCGTAAGATTCTCTGCATAATGTTCTATCCTGCTGCTTCTATCCAGAGCAAATTTCTGATATAAAATAGGACTTAAACTAGAAGAGATGCTTATTAAGCGTCCGGCGTTAAAAGCTTCATTGTGAGTCTCTTTGATATGTACAGTTAATCGTTGCACCGTTGAATTTAATTGTGTTGATCTGTTTTGTTGCAGTTTTGCCGCTTGAATAGTATGGATTTGGATAGCGGCAGCTGAATTTATAATATCAGCATTTATAAGCCCGTGAGCTGCTAATTTTCGGTCGCTAAGTATCATCGCAGGCAGCGAATATTGAAATGAATTGGATTCCAAGTTATTTTGATAAAACAAAAGATTTTCAGCATGCATAGGCAGCAATTTGGCAATAGATCCAAGCTCCCCTACTCGTTCAAGAACTATTTTATTCGTAAAATTACGACTTAACTCTGTAACCGAATGTCGCTGAAACGGACTCTTTACATTTGCAGAAGTACTACTTTCGATAACATGCGTTATGTCATGTTGGATGAATAAACCACGTTCCATTTGTTTGCGATCAATAAGCGTTAAATTTGGGAGAACGATTTGATTGGTTTCGTTTTCCATATAACTTGTCGTATTCATTAAAAACTGCAAAAAATTAGTATTAGAGCTATTCGATTGTATTTGTTCTGTAGTTGAGGATTGAATGGTTAAACGACCGTATTCGATCTGCTTTCGATCCACTAGAATAATGTTGAATTGCTCCAGTTCCGTCTTTCCATTCATCAAATGCAGGGCTTTATTAGAAAGATATTGCGCAAAATTAAAAGCAGTATTAGGGCTTTTGTTTAAAGATGTAATGGCACTAAAATTCGTTTTACTTGATTCGAAATTCAATTGTGAAAATATGGATGTTACATTTGGTATAACTATGTTTGTATCAACAAGAACAACACTAGGACGTAAATTTTGTATGGCTTCTTTTTCAGGATTCCAGGTTTGATTAGCTATCGGTTGACTTTGGTCGATTTGAAAGCTTATTTTGTTATACTTTAATAATCTTTCAGAATGGGTATCTTTTATGGATTGCTTTGCGAGTAATAGCTCTTTTAATTGATTGTATTGTGCAATGAATTTAGTAATTTGAAATGCTGCTATTTCCGCCCGAATTATAGCAGTAGGATTAATCAAGCTTGGCGTCCCATTCGATGTCCAGTTTTCTTGCGAAAGTGGAGTCTCATGAAGATAAACTAGCCTTTGATCCATCAAAATACGGTTTGTATATTGTTCATTCGCTCTTTCTAATAAAGGATTCCAATTTACTATAGGATTTTCTTTTTGACTATAAGTTTGAATCAATTTTCGCGAAAAATCAGTAGAGTTATTGGAAATAAAAGCGAAGACGCTGCTTTGTTCATTCATGTAGTGATTTGATATAATTTCGATAGTTTGACTACGATTAAGATCTGCGAGAATTAAAGCAGGCTGCTCCGTTGGAGCACTAGTTTGCGTTCGATATTGGAACGAAGCATTTAATATCGTTTTCGTCGTATTTGACACCATATTACTTGTACTGTGTATTTGCGTAAATATTAACGATTGAAATGGTTGTTCCATATCGTTTGAAGCATTCGTTTTCTTGCTGAAATCACTTCTTCTTAAAGTTGGAACTAGTGCGGAGACGTTATTTTCTTCATCCATGTAGTGATTTAATGCAATTTCGACATCTTGACTACGATTAAGATCTCTGAGAATTAATGCAGGCTGCTCTATTGGGACATTAGTTTGCGTTCGATATTGGAACGAAGCATTTAATATGGCCTGTGTCGCATTTGAAATCCTATTCTTTGTATGATGTATTTGCGTATTTATAAACGGTTGAAAGTGATGTTCTATATCGTTTGAAGCATTCGTTTTCTTTCTGAGATCAATCCGTCTTAAATTTTGTTGATGAGCGAGCATTTGATGCGTAATTAGATAACTTATATTCGATTTTTTAAAGGCAACTTGCTGCAAATGAGTAGTTGAATTTAGTTTATTTTGCAATAATTGTAAAGTGAACAATCTTGAGCCTATAAACCTATTATTGCTATGCTTCAACTGTTCCAATTGTAAACTGAGGTGGATCATAAATTGATAGATTGGTGCGGTATCCATGGCATTGGTGGACGAGTTATTCTTAAAGGTTAAACCAAGCAAACCTAAGTAGTTATCGGTTGTAAAATCGTACTTCCCAATAATATTTAAGGCAAAATTGTTATGATCCGGCATAAATATATGCCTTTGGGGTGTTCGCGTCGTATTCATGATTATTCATTTCACCCCTTACCCATTTTGCTTTAAAACTTGGCTTGCAACCCATTATGAACAATTTCCAAAGTTTCTACAGCAATTTCAGCTTTTAGTGCACCTAATTGCGGCCCGATCCATTTAATCGGATAGGCATCGTAAAAGTTCCAACGACCTAAAACTGTACCATCCGCGTTGTTCAATACAATGGAGCCATTTTTTCTTTTTATAGTGCCGCCCATAAAGCCTTGATACCATAACCAGAGTTCATTCGATTTAATAATACCTCTTTTAAATACTAAGGGCGGGTACTTGATTTTTTTGGGAAATCGATGGATATACTCGTTTAAACCGCCCTCATAATAATCCTGAAGCTCGGTTTCAACTTGTAATCCGGATACCTCACTAAATCCTGCTTCAATAACACCCAAAATCTCTACTTCAAAGCGAAAGGAACCTGTCACTTTTTTGGTGTTGGTCCATTCTGCAGAACTGCTCACATGCTTCACCTCTTATTAAAAACATCAAATGGATTTTCAGGCTCATCATTCATATCGCGATTAATTTTAGAAATCTGTTCGCACCATTTTCTCCGTTCGCGGTGTTCCATTGACATAATATCATCATGAGGCCAGTGAAAGTAATAAGCGATAAATCCAGCTTCCTCATAAATCTTATCAATGGGATAACCGACTATGCTCCCTCCGTTACTGGCTGAAAAGCCATTTCCACCTCAAATGGATGCTCGCATTTAGGACAGGATGTTTTTACGGACACGCTTTCTAATTCATTGATTTGACGATAGAAGTTTTGTAAAAAGGTTAAATCAGCTGTAAATAATCGCTCAATGACTCTTGTATCTATACCGCGAACATCGCCAAGCTTAGTGATCACACGCGTTAATAAAATAATCGATAAGTAGCCGGGATTTTGTTGAACGCGTTGGTCTCGCATGGGTAAAATTTCATCTGCAGCCGTTGCTAAACGCATGATGCCTCTTTTGTGCAGTGTGCCATCCTCATCCACATAACCTCTTGGAAGTTCGAACTCAAATTCTGTCTTAAACGCCATCTTCATATCCCCCTTAAAATTTTCGCAAGAAAACTTGCTTTCCATTTAATTAAGAAAACAAGAGATACCAAGAGGAGTGCTCGCACTCCAGCTCTACTACCCCTTGTTTTCAAATAAATTGATCCTTTATTTCGTTCTTGTCATGCCTTCATGCGCCATTTCAAGAAGCTCAATACCAACTTCTGATGCTGTACCATTGAAATCTGGAGCCGTATATTTAGCTGGCCATGCTTCAATGACCTTCCATGTGGCTACATCTCCACCTGCTTCATTAATTGCGATAATCGTCACTGTTTTACGAGTCACTTTACCTTGGATTGTATCTTGAATCCAATTATACATATCCATCGAATCGGTAACGCCCCACTTCAAGGTAATGTTACCGTATTTGGCTAAGCCGGGTAATTTGCGAGGTGTGATAACCTCATTGCCTTCCCGATATTCAACCACATCAACCGAAGCATCGAAACCGGATACTTCATTAAAACCGGCTTGGGTAATTCCTTCCACTTCGACACGATATCTAAACTTTCTATATGGATCTTTACGTTCTCCAGCCATTGTAAACCCCTTCCATTATTAGTGATTTTGAAAGATCGATTATTCCTCGCTTGTTTTTTGCGTAATTCTGAAGATTACAAACTCGGCAGGTTTAACTGGTGCTACACCAATTACACAGATTAAACGACCATTGTCAATATCATCCTGTGTCATTGTACTGCGACCAATGTTAATGTAAAAGGCTTCTTGAGGGCTGTTGCCCATCAAAGCGCCGTCTCTCCATACGCGTGTCAAGAAGGCATCAATTGTACGGCTTACTCTAGCCCAAAGCTGCTCATCATTTGGCTCAAAAACGACCCAATTCGTTCCGTTTTTAATCGATTGCTCTAAGAAAATGAACAATCTTCTGACGTTAATATATTTCCATAATCCGTTAGATGAAGCTGTTCTTGCTCCCCATACGCGAATCCCTTGACCCGTAAATGTACGAATTAAGTTAACGCCCTTAGGATTTAAAATATCTTGTTCGCCAGTATTATATTGGCAATCCAGTCCGGTTACTCCACGAACCACTTCGTTAGCAGGCGCTTTATGGACACCGCGAGTTTGGTCTGATCTTGAATAAACACCCGCCATTGATCCGGACGGAGGAACAAAAATATTTCTTTTATCAAGCGGATCAAATACTTGCAGCCAAGGATTGTAAAGTGCCGCGTAATTCGTATCGTATATATTACGATGCGTCATAACATCAGCAACTTTCTTCTTATCCCGCGGAATATCAAGAATCGCGAATCTGTTCTTCAAGTTCTCGCAATGAGCAACAAGGGAAAGCTGAACATTCGGATCCGTAACGCCCGGAATAGCCATGATGCTTGCTTCATCATTATCGATGAAAGCTTTAATTCCCGTTCTTTTACCGGGTCCACCTGATTCATCGCCAATAAAAATGTCTGGAGTAATATTAGCGAAGGAACCGTCGCTTCCGCCGGAAAGTGTGATTTGGAATTTTCCAGAATCTTCAGTCAACGAGGAAACCACTTGAAACGGTGTAACTGCTGCTGAACCTGCAGCAGGGGTTACACTATGATCCTCGATGGAAATAATACTGGATTTAGCCAATAATTTATTTACGTGGTTTGCTGCAGAAACATTTAATGAGCAGCGCTCAAATTCTTCTGCCTCATTGCCATAAAAAACTTGAACGGTGAATTCACTTGTTCTTATCACTTTAAGAGGTAGTAGATTATTGTCCGTTGGATCTCCTGCCAATGCTGATGTAAGTTCAATTACATTGTCAAGGGAAGAAACGACCTGACTGTATTCTTGAGTAGCACCGTCGTCAAAAGTAACTATATCGCCTACATTAAACCCAGCTGAGTTTTTTACACGATATTTGTTTCCGGCAATTACTTCATAGATTTGTGTTTTTGCTTTGCTAGAAGGCAAGACAACAACACGAATTTGATTGCCCCATGCGCCTGGGTTTTTCGCAGTAATTCCGAGCGGGTTTGCTACTGCACTGTTGTCAGCTGCTTTAGCATCTGAAGGTGCAACCCTCATCACATAACAACGTGAACCCCCGTTCATGAAAAACTGTTCTACTCCATAAGCTAAGAAACGATATTCTCCAAAAGCGTTCTCTGATAAATAAGAACCAAATATCCTTTGAAAGTCATTCACGCCTGTTACCAATTCAGGAAGTCCTGCAACTGCTCCTCTTTGAGCTAAACCAATAAAGCCGCCTGTACTCGTGCTGGCGCCCTCCAGAGGTTGTCCACCACTATCAAACTCTTCAACATACACTCCAGGTGATAAATATTCTGCCATTTTATCCCAGTTTTAGACTCCTCTTAAAAGTCAAAATCCAAAACTAGTTCCTCCTTTCGTAAACTTTTATATAGAAAATTGAAATACGATAAAGGATGCTTTACCGTTTTCAATTTACTAGTCGGATGATACCTAAGCTAAGTAACTTACCTTGTTCTAAATCTAATTCTTGTACATGTTTTTCATTCTCATATGTAAATTCCAGCGATACTTGAAATGCTTTGACGCGAAAGTTTTTGAAGAATACAATCATTTCGCCTTTGGCATCGCTTAGGGTTTGTGAAACCGGAAATAGCATAGACCCTTTATCGTAGAGGAACTGCATAGGCTTCTCCAATGTGCAGCAACGGGTTGTTTCTTGGATCGAGGCTATGCGAACGTATTCTGATTCGCCTTGTTCATTTTTAAGAAACAACCAATCACCTATTAACAACTTTCCTGTTACTTGAGCTAGATAAATTTGCTTGCATCCCTCTAAACTTATATCCTGAGCTAATTTAGCCTTATAACAATCTTCCGTAGTTACAGTTGCTCTCGCTGCTACATTTTCTAACGCTTTACCCTGACTATTCTGTAATAATGCAACAAGAGTCGTGGAGTCTTGATCAAAAGGATATAAAGCATTCGGAGTTAATGCTATATAAACAATGGGATCATTGGCATCTAGCAATTCCAAATATACTTGGCTGCTTTCCTGTATGTATAATTTGGATTGAATCCTAATCTGATAACTCTGTGTCGGTAAATCCGTAAAGACATAGTAACCGCCGATTTTTTTAATCGGTTTTGCATTCGTACCCGTAAGGATAATCTCATGATCTGAACCCAATGGTGTCGAACCAGTATAAGCATCGATTAGACATACCGCAAATGAAAAACTCGATTTAATTTTTACTGTTCGTACGAATTCCACTGCGCTCGCGCTCCTATCCGGTAATACTGATATCGCGTTCGATGACTCGTTTAGTCGCTTTTACTCTTGTGGAATCTATATAAACCGGGCCAACGGAAAAACACACCGAAAGCTTATAGGGTATATTAGGAAACAGAGTTAACATCGTGTCCAAAGGGAGACTTTCCATCACGATACGCAATTCTTCATTGGTATCTGCTAGGGAGCCTTGTAATGCTGAATTTTTCAAAATGGAATGATCATAAAGCACTTGTAAAGCTCTGCCTAAAATCCGATGCTCGTCCAACGTTCTTGTTTGTAGTTCTGCGGCAGAATGTGCTGTCAATAAATAATACAATTCAACAGTCATCGGTGGAAATTGTAACGTTCCTGCACCTCTGCTCAACATCTGTGTTTGTCTATCCGCGCTTTCCTTTATTTGATAAAGGAACAACGATAAGCTTAGGTCACCTTTGTCGATTGGTGAGCTCAGACCAATAAATTCTGGCTGTAAGACAGGTTCAGGAACCATGTTTTCGCGCAAGAGTTGAATTAAAGACATGCCAACATCTGCGATAACTGTGTACTGGCCGATCTCCGTCACCCCCGCTGCTTTATAAATGATCGTACTCGCCTAAATCCTCTTTTAAAAGCAACTTACCTGACTTTTTTAATTCATGCTTGGTTGCGCTTATAATATGCTTCATTCCAATCTGTTGTTTGCTTTCAGCAGCTAAGAATGCAGCGGATACAACAATATTTTTAATATTACCGCCTGCGATTTCAAATTTATTAGCAATAAATTTGAAATCAATGTCCTGATCCACAGGAGCTTCAGGAGGAAACATCGATTTCCAAATTTTTTCACGGTATTCAGCATCCGGAAAAGGAAACTTAATCACATAATTTAATCGTCGCATAAACGCATCATCAATATTTTGTGAAAAGTTAGTCGCTAAAATCGTTATCCCGGCATATTCTTCTATTTTCTGTAATAAATAAGCGGTTTCAATATTGGCGTATTTATCATGAGAGTCTTTGACTTCCGAGCGTTTTCCAAACAAAGCATCCGCCTCGTCAAAAAACAAAATAGCGTTACTATACTGTGCTTCTTGAAAAATTTCATGCAGATTTTTTTCTGTTTCTCCGATGTACTTGCTGATAACCTGTGACAAATCAATTTTATAAATTTCCAATAATAATTCTTTGGCAACGACCTCTGCTGACATCGTTTTTCCCGTTCCCGGTGGCCCTGCAAAAAGGATGCTCACCCCTTTGCCATAGGATAGTTTCTTCTCAAAACCCCACTCGCCATAAACAATGTGTCTGAATTTAACTTGGCTGCACGCGTTTCTTAGTAATTCCTTCTGCTCGGGAGGTAAAATAATTTCATCCCAATTGCGTCTTGGCTTAATTCGTGTCGCCTTATGATCTAATTTGTGCTGTACCTGAGCATAACAAGCTCGATGCAGCTCTACTGTGGTGATCATAGGTTTGTCCAATTGATTCCATTTAGCAAAGTGATTCGCAGCGCTTAACGCACGTTTCATTTGGCCTGGGCTAAACCTGAACTTACTAGCTATCGCTCCCCATTCGATTCCCGTTTCAAACGAATAATCACAGCAATAATTTTCCCAAAGCAGCAGACGCTGAGAATCTTCCGGTATAGCAAGCTCGATATCTATGAAAATTTGTTCCCGGTTTAAATCTGTAGGCTTCCAGAGTCTATCAGCCAGTAAAAAAACAAATCCATCAAATTGCTTGATCTCTTCAATCATCTTTTGTAAATACTTACGATTGATCTCTTCGTCTGTTAGTAAAGCCTGAAAATGACGAAAAGTTAGAACAGCCTCCTGTAAAATAGCTTCACGAAAAACATATTCCAAACTTGCTGCAAATCCGCTGCCTTTTTCGCGAAGTAATTGCACATCAACGATAATCAGCTTCTTGTCCAAATGTTGACAAAAGTGTTGAACGTGCAGTCTTTTACCATTTCCTGAAGTTCCCCAAATATAGAAAGTAAAACGATTATGTAATTTCTCATTATGCTCATCATGATATGTCGTTGCAAAGCTGCGTAATTTACTTTGAATCTCTTGACCTAGCAGCAATGGTATTAGCGTTGCAGTAGGCAATTTAATTTCCATAAAATCTGCAAGTGTATGGTCCATTTGTTTAGGATTCAGTAAAAAAGCAACAATGCTCTCGTCTAAACGCAATGCTTTGGTCAGCAAGGATGATTTGGCATCCTGCTCTTCTTTTTTGAAGAAAAACTTATTAAGTTTACTATTAGGTGCGAATAGAAATCTAAGCCGCATCTTTTCTTCCGCAGTATGACAAATCAAATGTAAAATTAAATCGACTGTGGGATGCTTACAAGTAACATCGTCCTGTAAATACCCGAATATTTTTTCGTATTTGCGATCAAGCTCTAAAGCAAGACATATAAATAGACATTGCTCTTCATATATGGAGAGATTGAACATACGGGATGCTTGTTTAAGCGGAATAAAAAGCTCGCTATCGGAGAAGCACAACCTGGATTCTATTAATAATTCTTGTTGTTGAAGTTGGGCGACGGTTTCATTTCTTTCGGTTGGTTTATTATCATGGAATGGTTCAGAATCACTCAATAGCTGTAAAACTTCTTCTTCACTTACCAGAAGCCCTCTAAATTGATCTAAAGGATGATCGGAATGAAACGTTTGATTTCGTTCCATTTGAATCTGAATGACCAAATCTAACCTTCTTAAACAATCTGTATAATACTCCCAATAGTTGGCATATCCCTCCTTAATGTTATGATTGCGAGCGATTTGTTTATCGATATCTGAAAGTATCTTCGACACAATAAACGCCTCCGTGTTTTAAAAACTTAGGGAAATGCCATAAAAAGGATTAATTCGCCTAAATTCGACGAATGATCTCACTCTAATTTGGTTATATCATAAACATGCGTGAATAACAATAATTATAGGCTTAAACTCGGTTGACTTGCCGCTTTTTTACCCATTTGATCTGCTTCGTTTTCTAAACCAGGGTCATCATTTATAGCCATTCCATTCGCTTCGGTTGTAGGCTTAACAACACCCTTACGTTGTTGAACCACATGCGTCAATTCATGTCCTAATAATTGTTGACCGCTTTCACTTTCCGGATTATATTGGCCCGGAGCAAAATGAATATCATTGCCTTGAGCATAGGCTAAAGCACCGACATCCGTAGCTTTACTGCCTTCATGTATGTTGACATTGGAAAAATCCGCATTAAAGGCGCTCTCCATTTTCATTTGTACATCCTCGGGCATTTTATTGTCACTGCCTTTTCGCTGAACAGGTTGAGCGCTTTTATTGGGATCGACTTTCATCTGCAGCTCTTCCTCTGGGATTTCAGCGCGTTGAATTGCGTTCGGATCGGCTTTCATCTGCAGCTCTTCCTCTGGAATTTCAGCGCGTTGAAGTGTGCTAGTTCCTGCTAGCATACGCTGCACGGCTTGGTTTCCCACTGTACGTTGAAGCTGTAATATATGCGCTGGAGTCATTGCATTCTCGGAAGTTTTCGCAGAAAGTTGTAATGAACCAGCTGGACTTACGCTAGACTTTGAATCTTCGGAAGAAACTTTAACAGACTTTTTGGATTGATGCTGCAAGGCCATTGTATTACCTCCCTTTGTTAAATGATAGTTCGTCAAATCCAGATATATTTAGACAAATGCATATAGTTAAATATTGACATAGATATGACGAAGTTTGCAACACTTTTATTTAATAAAGTTGTTCAAATGGTCTGATTGCTATTTTTTAAAAGGTAATCTTCTTTAAAATCCTCCGGCTTGGCACGATAAATACGTGGATTCGGTTTTTCATCACTTTCTATTTCTTTCATAAAATTTAACCCCATCCGATTTGCAATGCGGACCCCAGCCTCCGAAATCGCAATAAATCCAAGCTCCTTGACAATTATACTCCTACTATGCAATCTTACTACAATCTCCATCATATCTTGGAGTAACGGTCTTGAATATTCTTTATAGTTCTCCTGGGTAATATCAACTACGATTGAATAAATATATAAATAAACTTCATTCATTTCCGCATAATTTAAAATATAATGAATAGCTTCTTTTTCGTCCATTTGCCCTTCCAGTATATGATCAAAAATTTCTTTACTAAAAGGGGCTACAAAATGATAACCCATGATCTCATCATTTTTCTTGATAACACGATAAATTTCATTGTTTTTGCGCCAAGCATCCTGCCCATCAATTAACGGAATATCCCATTTTTCACTAAACACTATTTTATCAAGTCGGCAAACGTCGGATACTTCTTCGATGGTTCCATCCATTATTCGTAACATTTCGCACCCCTTCGCTTATCACAGCTATACTTTCTAAACATTCTTTAAAGAGTAAATCGCACCAAAAGCAGCGCATTATCATCAAATTGAGGCGCTCCATCGGTAAATTTGTCAACGTCATCTATTAGTCTATGTAATATATCTTGAAGCGGAAACGTATGACTACCTATTAATGATTCAAGTAATCTATTAGATCCAAATTGTTCTTGCGTCGAATTTTCCGCTTCTGTAATCCCATCAGAGTAAATCAACAGCGTATCTCCCGAAAGAAGAACCGTTTCTTTGTTATGATAGGCCATATCCGCTAGCGCGCCCAACGGCAATCCTTTGGCAACAGTTATGGGCTCAATTCCGCCATGATTACGAATAATATAGGGAGTACAATGTCCACCGTCACTATAAATAAACTGACCTGTACGCACATGAAGAATGCCGCAAAATATGGTGGCGAACATGTTGGATTCGTCTTTGCAAAGCTCATTGTTAACCATATAAAGTAATTCAGCAGGCATCATCCCTATTCGCATAGAACCTTTAATTAAAGTCATAGTGACCGCCATAAATAATGCTGCTGGAATACCTTTATCTGAAACATCGCCTAAGGTTAAAAACAAATGATCTGAATCTATATAAAAATAGTTATAAAAATCCCCGCCTACAACTTTGGCTGGCTTTATGAACGAATGGATTTCAATATATTTCGAGGTCTGAGGAAGCTTTTGCGGTAAAAAACTCATTTGGATTTCTTGGGCAATTTGCAATTCCCTCTCCATGCGTTCCTTAAGGGCTGCTGCTTCTTTTAAAGATTGGATTGATTTTTCCAAGGTTTCGTACAAGTAAGCGTTCTCCAAAGCAATCGCTGTAGGAGAAGCAATCGTTTCAAGCAGAAGCAGATCCTTTGCTGAAAAATGTGAGCCGCGTTTCTTATTCAAAACCTGCAATACACCCATAATTTCTCCCCTGCTGATAACAGGAACACAGAGTAAATTTCGGGTTGGAAAATCAAGCCGGCTTGAAACTTTATTGGACCAACGCGGATCGTTTGATGCATGATCAATCTTTACGGATTTTCCTGTTTCTGCGACCCATCCGGCAATCCCTTCGCCCATTTTCAGGCGAATTTCTTTGATTTCCGTTTCTTTTTCTCCCGTTGCCACCTCAAAATAAAGTTCGCCTGTCAGCTGATCAAGCAAAATAATTGAAGAAGCCTCGGCATGGAGTACTTTCGCAGTTGTGGACATGATAATTTGCAGTAAATCCTTTTTATTTAACGTAGAATTCAACTGCAAGCTTACTTCAAATAATGTTTTTGTACGCTGTAATTCTTTATCAGCCATACGGCTTTTTAGCATATAGCTCAAGAGCAATAACAATGCTGCGACCATAATGATGTAGGGGATATAACGCATTGGAATAATCACTCGCTCTCTTGACGACTAAAATGATTGTATTGCTTCGTCTTCCGTTGCATAAATCGCTAGAATTGTACTGAAGCCTGACATATCAAATACTTCCTTCACATTATCTGGCAAACGAACAAAAGCGAGCTTTCCTTGTACTGCTTTAGTTTTTTTGGCCGCAATTAAAACGGCCCGTAACCCAGCGCTGCTTATATAATCTACTAAAGCAAGATCAAAGATAAATTGAGTTTCTCCTGCGTCGATTAATTTTTGAAAATCATTTTCGACTAAACCAGCTGTATTCCCGTCTAATCTTCCTGCCAAACCTAGCAATATCGCATTTTGTATTTTACTGGTTTTAATGTCCATTTCAGATTCTCCTTTTTAGCTGGATCGTTTCTTTGTCATTATTAATATATTGCTATTATGCTTTCTAACATATTTAATATCATCCACAATCTGATTGACAAAATGAATGCCAAGCCCGCCAATTTTTCGTTCATCGATAGACATAAAAATATCTGGTTCGCTCTGTTCCAGTGGATTAAATGGACGCCCGTCGTCGGCAATCGTTAAAGACCAATCAAGTGGGTTTATCCGAAAACCAAGTGTAATCGTATGCTTATCAAGGTCATCATATCCATAAGAAATGATGTTGGTTATCAGCTCGTCACAAATTAATTTGATATGGAATAAGGTTTTTTCATCGATACTTCCCTTTGCTAAAAGACTCTCAAATGTAAGGTGTACATCGTTTAACTCTAGAAGATCATTTGTTAGCTCTATAGCAATTTCAATGGTTTCTGCGTCATTTATGTTCGCCATTTTATCGCTCCTAACCCATTTTAATCACCATTTTTTCTAACATTCTCACTTTGCGGCTGGCTGCTTTGAGAAGACCAATACCGATCTCAGGGTAGCGTCTTACAAGTCGAGCCAGATCATCTCCGATCATTTCCAAGACATGAACATCTCCCATTAATGCTTGTGCAGTTAATGTGGATGGTATTTGTTCTAATACTGTAGTATCACCTAAAGATTCTTTCGGACCCAATACGCCGAATGTCCCCTCCCATCCTGCGGATGAAGCACTACTTAACTCGATGTTTCCTTCGATAATCAGAAACAACTTATCGTTTATCTCATCTTTTTGCATAAGATAGGTTTGATCCGGATAAAATTCCTCACGCGCAATATCAGCTATTAATCCAAGTTCTTCCAAGGACAGACTGGCAAACATCGGGACTTGCTTTAAAAAAATAACTCTCTCGAGCAAACTGAGAAATACCCGTTCTTCTTGCATGACGCTTGCCTCCTTTCGCGCTTTTGCTTCAAAAGCAATCACTTTTAACCAATGGTCGTTTAAGCTGTACGCCTTATCAACAATAGAAGATAATTCAGAAGTGAATGGTATGTTTTCAACCGAATCGATTGAATATCCCTGTTTCCAAAGTCGAATGTCATCCAGCATTGCAGAGGCTAGCCGTCGATCGCCTAACCCTTCCGCTAAAACTTCAAGACCATTGTCGCTAATTTCCTCATCCTCATCTTCGATGGCTTGACGCACTTTAAATACAACTTCCGCATCTGCCAATCTAGATATAATAGACCAGGCTGCATCGTGCAATACTTGATGAATTTCAAGAAAGCGTTGAGCTGTTAGTGACGCCAAATCCTTTTCATTCCATTTTTCATAGGCGATTACAAGATCTCTTTGCTCATTTAAATCTTTAATGCGGCCAATACAGTTGTCGACTAGCTCCGTTCTAACTTGCGTTTCACTCCAAATATTAGCTAATGCTGTAACAGCAGCGCTCCAAACCATGGGATGAGAATGAATAAGTACCGATTTAAGCTCTGCGATGGCATCTTCGCCGATATCAATCAAAGCCTTCAATGCTGATTTATGCAGCTCTTGATCTGCCATTGGAAAGAAGGTTAACAGCTGTGGAACAATATGAATGTAACGTAATTTTCCTAAACACTCGACAGCCGCCACTTTAACCGCGGGACGATCATCCCAAAGCAAAGCGTTGACCTTGGAACTGAACTGATTCAAGCCGCAGTCTTTTATAACATTGCAGACTAGAACCGGTGAATCCCCAGCTTCGTTCAATAAGCGGTCTATGGCTTCTTCGCAAGCAGTGTAGCTTTGTGTGCTTTCCAAAGCGTAAAGTGCTTTAATTCCTTCAGTAACTATCCGCGGATCAGGATCCAATAGCTTTAATCGTATAAAGTAATGTGCTTGTTCCTTTAAATGACCCGCTTGAGCGATTACTTTAACTGCTTGGGCCCGCACTTCGTAATCGGAATCCTCTAAAACAGCTGCTACGGTAACCATGCCCTGCAAATCAACGTAATGTAAATTCATCGCCTTCAGCGCGGCTAGCCGAATCCGCGGACTTGGGTCGTTCATAAGACCAAACAGCTGTGGAAGTAAGCTGGGATCTTGAAATCGCGCCATAATTTCTAAAGCAATTTCACGCACATAATTATTGGAATGATTTAAAAATTCCAGTACTGCGGAAATGGCTTTTGTATTACGCATTCCCCCTAAAAACGATGCAACGACTTCCGATACAAACGAATTCATCACTTGAATACTCTTAATTAATTCTTTAACGTAAAGTTGACGACTGAACCACGCTATCGTAATAAGCAAACCAGATACAACAATACCTAGAATCGCTTGAACAGTTAAATTGACATACCCACTTGAATTCAGCAGCGAAAGCAGAGCGCCAATAAAAATCCCCGCTGATGCAGCAATGCCTTGTGCGACAAATCGAAAGCCATCTCTCTGCGCTAAAGGAAGCATCTTGAAAAACAATTGATAGCAAGGCTCTGCAAAATAATAATAGAGTAAATAGATGAATATATAACTAAAGGATACGGCGAATAAAGCGACTCTTGAATCGATTAAGAAGGCAACTAACAAAAAGCCACCCAGAAAAACGATAGCAATGGCCAAAAGCATATTACTGGCTCCAAGCCAGTTCATTATTTTACCGGAGACAAGCTGAAGAAGTAAGGATACCGTGAAAAGAATCGTAATAATTTGCCCATAGAAAGCGGTTAACTGCGCTTCGTTAGTAAAAGCAGCTTGGGCGGTTGTAAAATACTGATATTCAATTAAAAAGTATAATGCCGGCATTAGCGTCATTAAACCAATCGCACAAAGTAAAAATGGCGAGCGGAATATTTGCCTTATATAATTAGGTGAAGCCGTTGATTGAACAGCTTTGCGAACATTCTTTTCTATCTTTAAAGTAAGTGGAACTAAATAATCATGAATCGCTTTTCTGAAATTCCAAAACCCCAGAATCAGGATAATCGGCGATAAAATATAAATATACTCCGTACCCAGCAATGGGACAATAATCTGTGCGATAACACCTGCTACAATTCCACCAGCGGTTGCTAATGCAACAAAAATCGGCATCATCCGTTTCGCTTGTTGAGTCGGACATAGGTCAAACGCCAAACTCCACATCAATAAGGAGAATTGTCTTACCACAAAGTTAGATGAGAGAAATAAAATCGGATAATAAAACCGCATCTCCCAATGAAAATAATGAATAAAAAAAAGGATAATTCCATTGATAATCACAACTGAGGTCATTAAAATATAAAGGGTTCGCATTAATTGAGGTTTTGTCAGCCGGTTTGCGACTATGGACAAAATCCAGCCTTCCAAGGGTAATATGAAAGCCTCTATTATATAAACGATAGGCAGATACTTTACACCAAATCGCAGATTAAATAATGCCATAAAGGCGGTATAGTTAAGAAGCTCAGCAACTCCACCCGTAAAAAAAACCGGACCCATGATGCGAAGTTTTCGCAAATCCCCTGTTTGTAAGCCTAAAAATCGGTAAACTGCAGCCAAATGATCCATCCCCAAGCATTAAGTCATAAAAAAATGAGCATATTTTACCATTTTAACAGATTCTTTGACAAAATATAAAGATAATTTTACCAAGTTATCTGTCGAATAAATATGACTTAATAATGGCGATATATTCCCTAGCAAAAAGTTGAAATTTTACTGATCTTGGAGTAGGCGCTGCAAGGGTATCCACATTAAGTCCTTGTCTTGCAGCAATCATTTTAGCACGAAGAAGATGGAAATCATTGCTTACCAGCAAAACATCCTTGCCATGAATCAGTTTTTTCGAAAAAGCAATATTTTCAAAAGTATTGGTCGATTGATTATCGATGAGGATACGTGCTGAATTGATTTTATTGAGTATTAAGTAATCTCGCATGGCAGCAGCTTCGGGAATGGACTCATCTTGCCCTTGTCCCCCGGAAACGACAACTTGTGTGCGCGAATTTTGCTTTAAATAATCAAGTGCGACTTCCATTCGACTTTTTAGTGCGAGAGAAAAAGTCGCTCCATTTAATTTGGCACCCAAAATGATCATCACATCTGCGTCAGCATGCGGAATATGTTCCGCCACAAGACGCATTTGATGATTGATTATTAGTACATAAGTTAAAGCAGCAATAACTAAACCAATTCCCAGTAAGCGAAGTTTTTTGTTCATTATTCAATCCGTAATATTTGCTTAAATTGTGCCAAACCTTGTGTAACTTCGTCTCT
>JAQBPR010000053.1 GCA_028287395.1 Bacilli bacterium | reverse complement strand
AAGGACGAATATGATCAAATTCTTGGAACGCTTAACTGGATGTTAGAATACAAGATGGCATTGATGAATGACCCGCAAAAGGCCCATTCTTTGTTAACGGCTCGACATTCTGTTTAAGTCGTGCATTGATTTGACCAGGAATTCAACCAGTGTAACCGACAATCGTGTGTTGAGCATGTTGAACAAGATCGGAAAAGAGCGTCGTGATAGGGTCAATGAACCCTCCAAGGGGGGCGCTAGAGGAGCCCTGCGGAGGCGGAAGAAAAGCCGTCGCGTAAGGAAATATTGACTAAGCAGGAAACGAAGGTTTTGCAGTTACTCACGGAAGAATTGCCGAACAAGGAAATCGTTTGTCGCCTGGGTATCGGGGATGAAACCGTGAATCTCATATTAAAGTTGATGGCTGGAAATTTGATAGCCGTTTTCCACCACAAAATCCGAATTCCCAAGTTTTTAAATATAACCCTATCTTATAATAGCTTTGGTGGCCATGAATGTATTAAATGTATTCTTCTTCGTGTCCGTTCAAGGCTATTCGCTGTTCTTCATTTAAAAAGGGATCTTTGAATTGAATGTAGAAGGGCTCTGACATTTCCCGGGCCCACTCCATAGAATCTCCCACTGTCCCTCCGTGATATTTCGGCGCATCTCCGGCCCATATTTCTTCCCAAATGAATTCTGCAGTTTGGTTTTCGGCATCAGCGGACACATAAACGTCTGTTCCATCAACATAAGGCAAAGTACCCCTGGGCCACGTATTTCGCAGTATAATTCGAACGATGTGAGTCGGGATGCCTGACTTTAGTAAGTCACTTCGCTTTTCATCGTCCGAAGTTCCGGTGTAGTTCTCATAATCGGGAACAACATAGGGAAGGAACCTAGCAGCTTCGCTATTTTCACTGAATGGAATTACAGCGGCGCACATGACCCAAACGTTATCACTAGAATTAGTATCATTCAAATCAAGATTATTTCGCTCAAATTCTCCTTTTAATAGGCTCAGTATTAGTTCGTTGGCAGTTTTCATTTCATAGCCTCCCGGTTAAATTATAGCGATTGGTTTGGGGTTCAACGTCATTCGCTCCCTTTAGGCGATAAGGATATAATCTTCAGTTCCCAGCAATTTTCTAAGCTTACGAAAAATTGGTCAGATGATTTGAATCATGAGTGGATATTGAGATCTTACATAGCAGTTAAGATGATACTTTCATCAACAATCATGATAAATTCTATGAAATATGCAATAAATAAAAATTTAAAGCTTGTGGAACCGTATTTAATATATTATTCAATCTTTAATACTTGCAGAGCATTAATATTAATGTTACCAAGTCAAAAATGGAACGAGGGCAAATTTCCAAAGTTAAGCCATGAAAAAGCAATTAATCTTACTTTTGATACCTTTCGGATAATCTCAAAACAAATAGGAGAGGAATTGAAACCAATATTAGAAAAAGCAAAAGGATTTAGGGAATTGTTTTCATATCATTTCCCTGCGAATGGAATAAGTTCTTTACCTGTCGAATATAGAATTACATCAGAACAAGCTGTGAAAGTATGCTCGTTAAATTGTGAGTTAGCTCAATTTATCAGTGAAACATTACAGCATTCTTTGGAGAAGAATGCTCCAGGAGGATATAGTTTAAATATAGATAAATTAAAGAGTGGATTTTTATACAATACTCATGATTTGTTATTTCGCGATAGTGAGGACTGGTATAGATTAGATTATATTGCAAGGAAATTCAATAAGCCAAGTTGTTTGGCATGGATGATTACAGATGGTATGCTTGAGGACTTTTTTGGGGCGTGGTACCCCGAAGAAGAAATCAATTTAGATGAAGATTTTTTTAATCCCGATGAAAATTTATCGGTAATTTTTTCAAGAGGATTTTAAGCTTGTTCGACTATTAACAGTCTAACTTGTGAATTAGATACCTATATTATGTTAAGTAATACATTTAGAGTTTTTCCCTCCATTTTATGAAAATTCGCCTCTAATGTGATACGCTGAACCATATCACAACTAGTGGTAAAGCGGAGTTGATAACAGTCCTCCTGATCTGCCGACATATCCATGGAAGGCTGTCCGATTTGAAATGCTCTGTCTACTGAAGACACACTGGCTGGAGTAAACAACCTCTATCCCGATAACGCTTCGGCATGTGCCACACTAGTGAGTACTTGTATTGAGATTTTTTGTAAAAAAGTTCCATACACCAAAGTTTGCGATGTTAGCCGTTATTAATACGCCTTCAGAGGTGGAGTGCAGCGGAGAGTTGGACGCTCAAATTTCATCAAACCCGGCTGGTATCAAACGGATGGGCAAAGTAGTGACGAAATATGGGTATAGCATTTTGCGGCATGCACGGTTGCGCTGCCTTCACTATACCGAGGAGCTTATGAGCGCGGGAATTCGGATACTGAGGACATGAAACGCCTGCCTGCCAATTATGCTGCGGTTTTAATCAGTTGATATATTTAGAAGCATAAGTTTGCCGCAGTAAAATGGAATCATAAGCTTACCAAAGCGGCAAACTTATGGGTTAAGTGACAGATATCAAATCAGATAACATGTAATAACTCTAGCTCATTATTAACATATCCTCTAAATAATTTTCTATTTATTAAACCCATCTAATATTCGAGTCTATATAAATTAAACTTGAATATATTGTAAAGTTGCCTCCCTTGCTACTCGTTCTTCGAGTAGTTGACATAATGTATTTGCTAAGATCAGTCCAGCTGTTTTGGGTGCGACAAGTCCAGGTAAACTCGGGGCGAGAAGCGCCTTGATTCCCCTCTTTTCTGCAAAACGAAAATCTGTCCCTCCCGGTTTTGAGGCTAAATCGATGATGACTGTGCGATGAGGAAGATGTGCTATAACATGTGGTGTAATAATTAGGTCTGGCACAGTATT
>JAQBPR010000222.1 GCA_028287395.1 Bacilli bacterium | reverse complement strand
TGTTTGATATCATATATGTGATGACTAAGGGAGGCCCGGGTACGACTACGGAATCGTTAGCTATTCTATTGTATAAGAAGGCATTTAACTTTAATGAAATGGGTTATGGTACTGCGATTGCCGTCGTTATGTTCCTTATCATTCTCTTCATCTCTATTATTCAATTGTCCATCCTTCGTAAACGGGAGGTAGAGGCATAATGACATTAGCATGGGCAAGTAAAGCAGGTAGATTTATTATATTGTCTATTTGGGCATTGATTGTAATGATTCCACTTATTATTCTTGTATCTGTAACTGTGAAATCTCCACAAGACTTATTGTATACTACGTTGGGCTTTCCTAAGGTTTTGATGTGGAGTAATTTTGCGGAGGCTTGGAAAACAGCGAGTTTAGGCATGGCCTTTGGAAACAGCATCCTAATTACTGGATTATCTATACTGGGTGTCGTTCTGGCAAGCTCTTTTGCCGCGTATCCGCTAGCCAGGGTGAAGTCAAAATTTATAAGCTCGGTATTCTTATATTTTATTTCGGGGATTATGGTTCCGTTTCAGCTAAGCATGATTCCACTATATAAGCTCCTTAAATACTTGCATTTGATCAACACACATCAAGGGGTTATTCTAATTTTCATCGCTATGGCAATTCCATTTTCTGTATTCTTATATACGGGTTTTTTAAAGGGAATACCCAAGGAGCTTGAAGAGTCTGCTCTTATGGATGGTTGTGGTCCTTTTCGTACGTTTGCTGTAATCGTTTTTCCGTTAATGAAGCCGGTGACCGCATCCGTCATTATAACAAACAGCTTATCCATCTGGAATGATTTTTTGGTGCCGCTATTATTTCTTCAAGAAAAGACAAGCCGTACCATTCCTATGGCAATTTTTACGTTTACGGGCCAATACAACAGCAGTTGGAATATGATTTTTGCTGCCATACTGCTAGGTACATTACCGCTTATCATTACTTTCCTTTTATTGCAGAAGCATTTTATTAAAGGGATTGTAGGCGGAGCAGTTAAAGGATAATGGAATTAAAAAGCAGGTACGGCGAGATAAATGTGTGAAGCCATCAAATTTCAATGATTTCCCCCCGTGAGATTGACATAGTGCAATTATTTCTCTATTAGTTGCTATAATTTCCATAAAACTTGCTCAAATCTCCCCGATAGACTAAGATAGCGCAATTATTTCTATATTATCGAATAATATTCTATGTTAAAG
Organism: Bacilli bacterium; assembly: GCA_028287395.1. GTDB lineage: Bacteria > Bacillota > Bacilli > Paenibacillales > NBRC-103111 > Paenibacillus_AC. The sequence goes on along the minus strand of JAQBPR010000222.1, from coordinate 3,870 downwards.
AAGTAATTGCGTTAATGAGCTCAAGAAGCAGTTTAAAGCCAAGTACTATAGAAATTGCAGTATGATTTAACGAAGAAATTACCATGCGTGCAATATCAGATTACCCTCAAAGTGAGTTTGCCCTTCGCTCCATAGAACGACGCTTAATTGTTTTTTCTCATTGTTTTGTTATCCCATAAGGAAGTAAAATCACCCACCCTAAAAGGTAAAAACACAGGTATTCAATAATAAATAAAAGCTTTAGACTATTTATAGGGAACCGGACCCTAAGAACGGTAGGTTAAATGTGTATTCATAGATTTATTGGATGGAAAATAAGAGGAGGGTTTATTTCAGTGAAGATGAATAGATCAAAAATGGTAGCGTGTCTGGCTTGTCTTACTCTAATATTCACAATTATCAGCGGATGCAGCTCAAATAGCACAACTACAGAATCAGCAGCACCTGCAACTAAAGTGGATGCAGCAACAGCAGCACCGGCTCCAACAGCAACACCGAAAGTGGAACCTGTTACTTTGAGCATCATGGTTGATAACAATTCACAGGCTCAGCCCGGCTTTGAAGAAGTGGCTAAGATCGCTGAACAGAAATACAACATCAAAATATCATTTGAAATTAAACCAGCTGGAGCGGAAGGCGATAATCTAGTCAAAACCCGCCTTGCTACAGGTGATATGACGGATATTCTCAACTATAATGCAGGCTCTCTTTTCCTGGCAATCAGCCCAGAGAAGAATTTTGCTGATTTAACCAATGAGCCGTTTGCAGGTAATATTATGGATTCCTTCAAATCGGTAGTTACTGCTAATGGAAAATTGTACGGCGTTCCCGCTGGTTCCTCAATGGCGGGCGGATGGTTGTACAATAAAAAGGTTTATGCAGATTTGGGATTAAGCGTACCCAAAACTTGGGCTGAGCTTATGGCCAATAACGTAAAAATTAAAGCGGCCGGGAAAACAGCAGTCATTAGTTCCTTCAAGGATGCTTGGACGTCACAGCTGCTTGTGTTAGCGGACTACTACAATGTAGCTTCACAAGATAAGACTTTTGTAGATAACTACACAGCCAACAAAGCTAAATTTGCCACATCGCCGGCTGCCCTTAGAGGTTTCGAGAAGCTTGGTGATATCTATAAAGGCGGTTTTATGAATAAGGATTATCAAGCCACAACTTTAGATGGTGCATTGAAAATGTTGGTTGAAGGTACAGGCGTGCAGTATCCAATGCTAAGCTTCGCTTTGACCACAATCAATGCCAACTATCCTGATAAACTCAAAGATATTGGTGTTTTCGCGCAGCCTGGTGATAGTGCAGATCAGAATGGTTTAACGGTTTGGATGCCGGGTGGCCTTTATATTTATGCAAAAAGCCCGAAGATTGATGCTGCGAAAAAGTTTTTCGAAGTCTACCTATCGCCTGAAGGTCAAGCTGCATTTGCATCTAAGGTAAAGGCAGAAGGACCCTATGTAGTAAAAGGTGTAACATTGCCTGCGGATGCTTATCCAGGTGTCAAAGATATGGTTCCTTACTTTGACGCTGGAAAAACAGCGCCGGCGCTTGAATTCCTTTCTCCTGTCAAAGGCCCTTCTTTGGAACAAATCACGGTAGAGGTTGGCAGTGGCATTGTATCACCTGCCGAGGGTGCTAAGAAATATGATAAAGACGTAGAAAAGCAAGCCAAACAGCTGAAATTACCAGGCTGGTAAACGATTCTGCAAATAAATGAATAGATAGAACGGCCCTGCCATGTTATCATGCAGGGCCGGTTTTATAGAGGGGAAAGGTGAATAAGATCATGACCAAGCTATCCAAAAGCATGTATTCGTATTATTTTCTAATCCCTATTGGGATTATCTATTTTGTTTTATTTCTGCTGCCAACCGCAATGTCCTTTTTCTTCAGTATGACCTGGTGGACTTTACAGGAATGGAAATTTATCGGTTTTGATAATTATGTCTCTTTTTTTCAAGAATCCTCGCTCAGTATTGGTTTTAAGAATACCTTTATCTTTGCAGTTGTGACTTGTGGTTTGAAGGTCGTGCTTGGGCTGCTGCTTGGTGTTTTCCTGTGCTCTAAACTAAGAACGAAGGATTATCTCCGCTCCATCGTGTTCTTTCCAGTGCTGTTAAGTACAATCGCAGTAGGCATTGCCTTTAGCAGTTTGATGCATCCTTCCCAAGGATTGATTAACACAACATTAAGCGCAATAGGCTTGGTAGGTCCGGATTGGCTTGGCAATACAAGCATTGCCTTATTATCCGTAGCATTGGTCGATGTTTGGAAGGGCTTGGGTGTCGCAACGGTGATCTATATTGCCGGCATAATGTCTATACCGACTCATTATTATGAAGCTGTAGAAATCGATGGAGGGAATTCCTGGCGGAAATTTTGGCATATTACCCTGCCGCTTAGTCGACCAGCTATGAATTCTGTTATTATTCTGGCGTTTATCGGGGGGCTGCGCAGCTTTGATTTGGTTTGGGTTATGACCAAGGGGGGACCTGGTTTTACAACGGATCTCATTGCTTCTATTATTTATAAGCAATACTCAGCAGGCTTTTATGGGCTCGCGACGGCGGGCAATGTTATTCTTTTTCTATTCGTAGCCGTGCTGGCTTTTCCGTTGTATAGGTATTTGACACGAAATGAGGTGGATCTATGAGCAGAGGCGTTAGAAAAACCATTATTGAAATCGTCGCTGTGCTCTTAAGTGGAGTTATCTTCTGGGTTCCGTTCTATTTCGTTATTATTAATTCCTTCAAAACCCGGACTGAAGCATCGCTTATGAATATTAGCTGGCCCAGTTCCTTTCACATTTGGGCTAATTACAAGGAAGTCTTACTTGCCCAGAATAATATGCTGCTTCGTGCTTTCTACAACAGTACTATCCTGACCGTAGCTTCCATTGTGCTGCTAGTGTTCTTCTGCTCTATGGCAGGCTTTGTGCTTCAACGAAGACAGGATAAAGCGTCACCTATCATTAATTTCCTTGTTCTGGCCGGCCTTATGATACCTCCAGCTATCGTTCCAACAATCTGGGTCGTAGATTATATTGGATTATTCAAAACGATGCAGGGGATCATCCTGATTGAGGTTGCGCTTGCGGCACCTTTTACGATTATTCTCTACCGAGGCTTCATGGTATCGATCCCGCGTGAAATTGACGAAGCAGCTACTGTCGATGGGTGCAATAGCTTTCGGCTGTATTTTCAGGTTATCTTCCCACTCTTGCAGCCTGTGACGGCAACGATCATCGTTTTATCTGCGGTTACTATTTTTAATGATTTTGTCAATCCGTTGTACTTTTTCCCAGGAGCCAATAACGTCACGGTACAACTGACCTTATATAATTACATTAGCCGATCATTAAACTCATGGAACCTGCTGTTTACCAACGTTGTATTGATCTCTTTGCCGCCGTTAGTTCTCTTTATATTTTTTAATAAAAAGATCGTAGCGGGTATGACAGCTGGTGCAGTCAAAGGGTAAGGTACGTCTCCCGCCGTTTATGGGGATTTGGAATGATCTCAATAATCCCCTAATTGCAGGTTCTGTTAAAGGTTGATTTTTGGTAATGGAGGTGATGTAAATGAAGGATACATGCTGAAGATTATCAATGTATCAATAAGAGAGAAAGGATGATTGCGAATATTTGTCAGGAAAAAATGAGGAGGTAAAATTATGTTGGGAAAAATTAAAATAATGGTAGCCTTTGTGTTTATTATGTTTGGTCTTTTTTTAACATGTTCGGCGGCTTTTGCTTATACAAACCCTATGACACTCCCCAATGAAAATCCTAATGATGGTATTGGAGACCCCTTTGTAATGAAATACAATGGTACGTTCTATCTGTATACCAGCACAGGACAA
>JAQBPR010000023.1 GCA_028287395.1 Bacilli bacterium | reverse complement strand
CGGATAATCTGCCCGGAGTGACCGAGTCGGTCTATAGCCTGGACGGCGGACCCAACTGGCAGACATATACGGGTCCGATTACATTTAGTCAGGACGGCCAATACACGATCAGCTATCGTTCCACGGATCAAGCCGGGAATATGGAGACGGCCAAAACCGTCAGCTTCAATGTCGATGGGACGGCTCCGACGATCGTGGTTTCCGTACCTACCGCAAGGAGCTACAGTGATGCAGGCGATTTGAGTCCGCAATTTACGGTAACGGATTATTTGTCCGGTGTAGACGCCGGAAAAACAGCCGTGACTCTTGATGGGCAAGCGTTACCGCAGGGAACGACGATTCCGCTTTATACGCTTAATCTCGGTACCCATACATTTACCGTATCGGCTAGCGATCGGGCTGAGAACAAGCAAATGGTAACCGTTACATTCCAGACGTATGCCAGCCCCGATACGCTGCAAGCGTTGATCATACGTTTCACGGATAACAATGGGATCGATAACAAAGGCATAGCCGACAGTCTTAAACAAAAATTAGCCAAAGGCGACCTGCAGGCGTTTCTGAATGAGGTGCAAGCGCAAAGCGGCAAGCATATTTCGGAGGAGGCTTCAACCTATTTGTTGAGAGATGGGAAAGCTGTCGCGACTCCATGAATGCAGAGAAGGCCTTTCCGAATGGAGTTCGGATGGCCTTCTTTGCGAAATAAGGTTGTGCAGGGCAGACGAATGTTTGTATTCGACCTGCCCTTTCAAAATTTCTAATGGGTCACAGAAATAACTGATATAATTAAATCAACTACTCTGTTTTGACAAATGAGGTGTACCGAATATGGATGATTATTATAAAATTATTATTGTCGATGATGAATTTTTTATCCGAAAAGGACTACAAGCTTTTCCATGGGAAAAATACGGTTTTATAGCTATAGGTACTGCAGTAAACGGCAAACAAGCGCTGGAGCTTATGGAAAAAGAAGCAGCCGATGTGGTCGTTACGGATATTAAAATGCCGATTATAGACGGTATTGAACTGAGCAAAGCGTTGTATGAAAAATACCCTGCATGTAAGATCGTTATTCTAACGGGCTATGAGGATTTTAATTATGTCAAAACGGCTATACGTGTTGGAGTCTTTGAATATTTATTAAAGCCGATAGATTTGAATGAATTAAGCCTTGTTTTCAACAGATTGAAGGCAGTGCTTGATGAAAAAAAGCAAGGGAATAAATTGATGTTATCTTATGAAAAACAGTTGAAGGAAACCCTTCCTTTTGCAGTTGAAAATTTTTTAAAAGAAATACTTAATCAAACGATTAAAGGTCTGGATGAAATCGAAGAAATGATGGATTTGCTGGAGATTAGTGCAAAAAAATCATTTTTTGTATGCGCTGTTTATCAGTTTGAACAAATTCAAGATGATGAAATTCGTAAGGGAATGGAAGCTTTTTTCGAAAAAAAGAACACCCATAGTTTTATTTTTACGAATCATAGTGTGATTACAGCGATTATTAATTTCGATACGGATGATAACATAGAGCTGCCCTACCAAAAAATAGAAAAAGTTATTGAAGAAAGCATGGTAACGCTACAATCCTTCTTTGACAAACCGTTAGCTTATTCGATTCAGATCAGCGTGGGTGATGTTTGCCGAAATATTTTGTCCCTTTCTAACTCTTATGAGCAGGCGAGGGTATTGCTTAAGAAAAGTTTTTTTAAGCAAGGGAGTCAAATAGCTTACATTTGGCAGGAAGATACTAATTTTAATAAAAATATACCTGAATATCCCTATGATATAGAGAGCCAATTAGTGGATTCAATCCTTGAAGGAAATAAAGAGAAGAGCTTCATCCATCTGAATCGTTTTCTTGCTGAATTTTATAATAGCGCTATTCAAGTAGAGCCTGACTATATTAAATCTATTGTAAAACAGCTGTTGAATTTCCTGGAGAGAAGATTGAATAAATATGATACCTCGTTGGAGCAAGTGATGGTCGTTGAACTGCCTTTTACCCGGCTTGTTGAAGCGCAGAAGACGTTTCATGATTTAAAAGGGTGCGTGCAAGAGGTGATTTTAAAAGTAGCGGATTTTATTAACACTGTCAATGCCAAGGTAAAAACCTCATCCCATATAGCTGTCAATCAGGTTGTCCAGTTTATTCAAGATCATTATCATGAAAAAATATCGCTAAATAGGGCAGCAGATCATGTATACCTTAATGCGAGCTATCTTAGCATCCAATTTAAAAAAGAAGTCGGCAAAAATTTCATCGAATATTTAAAGGAATTTAGGATGGAAAAAGCAAAAGAGCTTTTAAAACGATCGGATCTTAAAGTTTATCAGATTAGCGAAAAGGTAGGTTATCAAAAACAACAATATTTTACAGATTCCTTCAAGGAATTTACGGGTATGACACCTATGGAGTACAAACAAAAAACCATTTTTTAATTGAGAGAGTGGTCGAGTATACATGAAATTAAAGCATAGATTTTTAGACTATACCATTCAAAAGAAGCTTTTTGTTTCTTCGATTATCCTTATCATGACCGTAGTAGTTACCTTTTATTTCATTTCTTACTGGCTGCTCTCCAATCTTATTATAGAAAAACAAGCGGGTTACGATATCAATTCCTTTAAACAGGCGGATAGTTATCTCAAAAGTTATTTCGGTAATCTTGATCGATATGCTCAGAAAATCGCTAGCGATAAAAAATTGCATAGCAGTCTAACCAGTTATTTTAACAAAACAGACTTCGCAGACATCAACGAAAGAATATCTACTTTAAACGTAGCAGTGGAGTCGTCCTTTAATCAAAAAAATTTTATAGATAGTATATTGATTGTGGGGACAAATAACCTTACTTACAAATACTCAGAATACTCCAAAGTTTACTCACTTGGCGTTCAGGGCAAATATCTTGGAGATGACTTTTCTTACGCAAAATATTTTGAAAAAACGGGCCTATTCGGAAACGGTCAAGAGTACGGAATACCTACCTATTTTACTAAAGGAAAAGACGCCGAACAAGAAAGTGCTGTCGAAAAAGAATTTTTTAGTTGGATGAATAATAAATTGGTGTACATGAAATTATTGCAAACTGAAGGGAATACAACCAGTGGAGCCATTATCATTACCTTTGATAATAAGCTGCTGGACTATATTTTTTCTAGTGCGTCAGCAAATGAACGCTTGTATTTACTCGGGGGAAACAAGGAACTTATTTGGACGAATCAGGAAAATAGCGAGGGTTGGGTTCCGCATGTCGATCATCCCGGAAATCGGGATAAGTTGATCAGTACTTATTATTCATTGCCTAATTATAATTTTCAGTTTGTGAGTGAAATTCCCATTGCGATTATTATGAATCGAGGTGGGGAGATAAGGTTTTATACCTTGCTTTATGCCATTTTTTGTCTCATTTTAGTCCTGTTGGTCTCCTATTTTTTTTCGCGAAGATTATCCAAACCGTTGCATGAGCTTGCAAAATCTCTTTCTGGAGAAATTTCATTTCCAATGGAAAGCAATTTAGAGAATGTTAAAGTCCCTTGGATCAACGTTAACCTGCGCATGAAAATAGTCATGTATTTTATGGTTACAGTCATTTTTCCGGGGCTATTATTTATGATGGTTACAACTTATAAAGACTATGATATTTATCGCGATAAAATCACCCAATACACCATAAATACGATGAAATGGGTTAAATGGAATATTGATTATTCGTTTAATACCTATGATGATATCACACGCCAAATCGTATTTTCCGATCCGGTTCAAGATTTAATGTATAAAAGTTTAAATAAAACAAGCGCACAACAAGCTTCTCTAGAAGTTGAAAAATTATTTCATACGATTAAAATGAATCGGAAGGATTTCCTTTCCATGAGCCTTTTTAATCTCAAAGGGGATAATATTTATTCCGAAGGCTATCAGGATAATTTGACGTTAACCAATTTCTCAAATAATTTTTTCGAAAAAATCAAAAAAAGTGAAGGCAGTCTTGTTTTAATCGAAACTCAGAAGGAATTCAATATGAATCCGGTGCTTATTTTTTCAAGAATTGTCCATAGCAATAAAGATTCTAATTTTGGAAGTGAAGTAGGGTATCTGGTATTTACGATTGACAAAGATGCGATTTATAACTTGTTTCAGAAGATCAAACCAGATGTTTCAGGATCCAATTATTTCCTTCTGGATTCGGAGGGGAAATCTATCGTTAAGGATAATGACGTTTTTAGTGCGGATTTTTTTCAATCGGATCCCTATCATAATGTAATGATGAAAAGCGACAGTGGGTTTTATACGGTTACCAATAATAAACAAGATAATCTCTTGTTTTATGATACAACAATAAAGAGTGAATTGAAGATTGTAGGGGTCGTGCCGTTCGCAGAAATTAAATCCAAAGTATTTCCGCTTCTATGGTACGGTCTAATCTGTATGATTGCTTTTTCTTTGATGATTTTGCTTGTTTCATCCTTGATCTCTTCAAGTATTGCAAGACCTTTAAGAAAGCTGGAAGGTCTGATGAACGAGGTGAAAAAAGGAAACCTAAACATCCATATGAACTACAAAGGAAGAGACGAAATAGCGATATTATCCAAGCAATTTAACAAAATGATTCAAAGGCTAAACGACTTGATCTATGAGAATTATCAATCCAAATTAAGGGAAAGCGAACTGTTAAATCTACAAAAAGAAGCTGAGATTCACGCATTGCAGCAGCAAATTAATCCTCATTTCTTGTATAACACTTTAGAATCGATTAAATGGATGGCCTATTTGAATGGCGTTACAGAAATCAGTGATATGGTTACTGCGCTGGGTAAGTTCTTCAGAGGCAGCATCAGCAGAGGCAGAGATTTTGTATTGTTTTCGGAAGAAATTGATCATCTGCATAACTATATTTATATCCAGAGAATCAGATATCAGGATAAATTTAGTGTCCAATGGGAAATTGAAGAGGACGTTAGAAGTTATAAAACGGTCAAGCTTATCCTGCAGCCTATTATGGAAAATGCAATAAACCATGGTATAGACAGTATTGAAAATGAAGGCGTGATAAAAATTCGCGGTTATATTGTTGCGGACACCGTCCATTTCGAGATTGAAGATAACGGAGTAGGTATGTCTCAGGAGCAATTAGATTTCATCAAGGGGCAGTGTATGTCTAGTTCTATGGAATCGAACCAGTCCGGTATCGGACTTAGCAATGTTTATAGAAGACTGAAGCTGCGCTATGGAGAGAATTGCTATTTCGACATTTTTAGTGAAAAAGGTAAAGGCACCATAATTAAATTTTCGATACCAGCTACAAAAGAATAATACGGTCAACAAACTAAAAAATACTGAAAAAAAACAAAAAACGGGTTGTTTTTTTAGAGTATCCGATCCTTTATGATGTAAATGTAAGCGTTACAAAAAGATATTTAGGGGAGGATTTAACAATGCAAACAAAGAGAATGGTTACTTTGGCTATTGCTTTAACGATGATGGCCGGTCTAGTCGCAGGCTGCGGAGGTAAAACAGAAACAAGTGGGGCTACAACGGCACCGGCAAAATCAGCAACAATACCAACTGCGACACCTGTACCGAAAGAGCCCGTTGTGGTTAAAATATTCGCCGCGCCTTCACAAGTAAACAATGAAAACGTAAAAAAGATGTATGCAGACTTTGAAAAGAAAGAAAATATTAAAGTTCAAATGGAAGCGGTACCAGGTGAAGGGGGCGATATGTTCCAGAAAATCGATGTAGCTATGATGAGTGGCGATGACACGGACGTAATACCTTTTCCAAATAATATTTTTGAAAGTAAATATGCTATGAATGGTTTCCTTGCTCCATTGAACGACTTGGCCAAGCAAGCAAATTATGATTTGACTAAGGTGTATGGTAAATATTTGGTGAACTATGATACGACTACCTATACCGTACCTTATTTTACATCGATGTGGGCGGTTTATTACAATAAAAATTTGTTTGATGCAGCTAAAATTCCTTATCCGAAGGGCGACTGGACATGGGATCAGTACGTGGATACAGCGAAGAAGCTTACAGATGCTTCAAAAGGCATTTACGGGTCATTTATGATGCCATATGATGCAACGTTGTACTTGACTGCTAACCAGAAAAAAGTGCCGGCTTATAAGCCGGATGGAACTTCTAACTTTGACGATCCGGCTTTCAAAGAATCGTTGAAATTCTTTTATGACCTTGGTACTACTTGGAAGATTCAACCGAGCTGGCTCGAGCTTAAGACCAAAAAGATGCTACCTGAAGCTTTTATGAATGGAAAATTCGGTATGGAGTTTATAGGTTCTTTTATGTTAGGCAATTATGCGAATAAAACTCAATTTCCGCGCGATTTTAAATTTGGTATAACTTCTACGCCTGCAGCAGGGGCGAATGGCAAAAATAATTTGACTACATCCTCTTTTAATGGAATCAACAAGAATTCCAAGCATCCAGCCGAGGCATTTAAACTGATTACTTTTATCGGCGAAAATTATTACAAATATGTGCAAAACATTCCTGCTTTGGATAATCTCAGCAAGGATCAATTAACAGAGGTTTACAAATATCTCTCGGACAGTGTAAAGGGTGAAGTTACCACAGATGAGCTGATTAATGCATTCTCTAATAACGGATTAGGTACAGTCTCTGAAAAAATTACAGGTTCCGTAGCAACAGAGTTTAAAGCGAATCTTCTTCGTGAAGCAGAGCTGTACTATGTCGATAAAAAGTCTCTTGATGCTGCTGTGAGTGATATCAAAAAGACTACCGATACGGCTATAGCTGATAAGAAGGCACAGAAAAAATAATAAAAGAAATTTAAAATAGAATACATGCCTCTCAAATGGAGAGGCATGTATTTTAAACAACAAAGCATTAAGAAAATGAGGGATTTTTATGGTGAAAGGGCATACAGGGAAGCTATATAAAAGTTTAGAACGCAAAGAAGGATTGACGGCTTACCTATTCATATTACCATTTTTACTGCTCTTTCTCGTATTCCAGATCATCCCTATCTTCTCATCCTTTTTGATTAGTTTCGTCAATTTCAATTCCTTTATTACTAGCGATAAGTTCAGCAGTTTAAAGTTTGTTGGATTTCAAAATTTCGCAACTGTTTTTAAAGATCAAATAGCGGTCGCATCTTTCGGGAAATCATTCTATTTCTCAGCAGTATACGTTATCTCCTTATTAGTGACATCCTTAGTTCTTGCTGTTGCATTAAACAGGAAAATATATTTTAAGGCTTTTAGCAGAACGGTTATGCTTATGCCTTATGTTTCTAATATAGTTGCGATCAGTATTATTTTTAATGTAATATTTAGCCCCTATGACGGGCCGATTAATGCAGTGTTGAAAGGAATGGGAATTATACACCCTCCCATGTGGCTTGTAGATAGCACTCTATCATTACCGATGGCAGCGCTTATAGCTTCCTGGCACAGTCTCGCCTTTCAAATTATTGTATTTCTCGCAGCCCTGCAATCCGTTCCTGCTGAAATGTATGAATCTGCAACGATTGATGGCGCCAATGGCTGGAGAAAATTCACGAGTATTACTTTACCCATGATCTCACCTACAACTTTCTTTTTAATTACAACGAGCTTGATTCGTTCATTCCAAAACTATGATTTAATTCGCAACCTGACCAATGGTGGTCCGGGTGTGGATACCAAGGTAGTCGCCTTTAACATTTACGAAGAAGCGTTTCTATTTGGCCATTTTAGTAAATCCGCTGCTGAAGCTGTCCTATTATTTGTTATCATCATGGTGATTACTGCAATTCAATGGGGGGCGCAGAAAAAATGGGTACATTATTAAAAAGGGAAAATACTATTCTTAAAAAAACTATATTTTCAGCATTCATTTTATTAATCAGTCTAAGCATGATTATTCCTTTTTATTTTATGATTTCGATATCTTTAAAATACAATGCTGATATTTCCTCGCAGCCTTTGAAATTTTTAATACCTGGAAGAGTAAACTGGGGCAATTATACGAAACTGTTGTTTCATTACGATAATTTTCGTTTATGGTATGCGAACTCACTATATGTTGTTTTTATGGTCATTTTATTGAGGGGTATATTTGTCACGATGGCAGCTTATGCTTTTGCTAGACTGAACTTCCGCGGAAAAAACATCATATTCATTGTGCTTTTAAGCTCCATGATGGTAACGAGTGATACAACCATTGTAGCAAGATATATTCTCTATAAATATTTGGGTTTGTACGATACACATTTAGCGCTTATCATCCCAGCGATTGCAGATGTATTCTTTCTTTTCCTGCTAAGACAGTTTTTTATGGGCATTCCTAAAGAACTATCCGAAGCGGCGCATATGGATGGATGTTCCCATTTCAAGATATATTACCGCATTATACTTCCACTGGCAAAACCGGTATTAATGACTATGGTGCTTTTTACCTTTATCTTCGTATGGAATGATTTCATCGGACCGTTTTTGTTTATTTCAAGTATGAAAAAACAGCTGCTGACTGCTGGCTTGCAATTCTTTCAAGGTGAATTTAGCGCAGACACATCGATTCAAATGGCAGGCGCATGTCTCGGTATCTTGCCTCCCATCATACTTTTTAGCATTTTCCAGAATTTCTTTACGCAAAGTTTAGCATCTACAGGGATCAAAGGCTAAAAGGAGAATGAAGACGGAGGAACGACAATGAGTTACGGTTTTTTTTCGGATGCAGGTTCGGAATATGTGGTAACAACCCCCAAGACACCCGTGATATGGTCCAATTATTTGTTTAATGATGCTTATTACTTGGAAGTTTCGCAAACCGGTCAGGGATCCAGCACGAGCTTGATGCCCGCAATTCGGCAATTTACGCGCGGTTTCCGCTATTTCTATTTGAAAGATGAAAAGAGCTCGCAATATTGGAATCCCTTGTACGCGCCTTTAAAGTCGGATGTTGATGAATATTCGTGTACGCATGCTCTCAGTCACAGCGAATTTATAAGTAAGCAGAACGGGATTAGAACTCGCATTCATGTATTTGTTCCTGCGCATGCCGCTTGTGAGATTTGGACGGTCACCATTCGGAATGAATCCGACTTGCCGCGCAGCATATTCGTATATTCCGTATTTTCCATGGAAAACGGCGGATTGATGGGAAGCAAATGTGACTATGATTCGGAGCGTCATTTGTTATATAACGTTGCTTTTCCGTATCATGTCAAATACGAGGATAAATTTCGCTTTGACCGATATAACAGCTATACCTACATGTTTTCCGATGTAGACCCGAAGTTCTATGACTGCAGCGAACAGCGGTTTTTCGGCTCTGAGGATCTCACGGAAGTGCCTATAGCGGTCTTGAACGGTAATTGCAGCAATACAGCGGCTGAAGGGGAAAATCCGGTCGGGGCGTTTCAGCATCAGAGAACGATAGAACCAGGTGAGGCATTCCAATTCAAGATTGTCATCGGGATTGCGAATGATCTGGATGAGGCGAAGGAGGTACAAGCGAAGTTCTTGAGAGAGGGACATGCGGAGGAGCTTCTGGTCACTGCCAAACAGCATTGGAATAGTGTCTGCGAGCTTTTTCAGGTGGAAACCCCGGATCAAGACCTGAATCATTTCGTTAATCATTGGCTGAAAAAACAAGTTTCGTTGATGACAAGGACCAACCGTTTATCGGCTTATTCTCCCGTACGCAACCAACTTCAGGATGCCGTTGGGTACAGTATGCTGGATGGAGAGGGAGCCGCTCAAGTTATGCTGAAAGTGACAGCTCGCCAAGAACCGAGTGGATTCATTCAGCAATGGTATATGACTGACGGTTCTGCACCAAGAGCGCTTTGCCTGCTTAATCACAAGGATGCTCCGATTTGGCTGGTCTACTGCCTTTGCGAGCTGGTTCAGCAAACCGGCGATGTAAGCCTGCTTCAGCGAATGGTACCCTTTAAAGACAGTCCTGAGAAAGCGACCGTTTACGACCATCTACTGCGGGCCATTTTCTACATGGCGAAAGAACGCGGAGAGCATGGGCTTATCCTCATGGGAGATGGCGATTGGACGGACCCCATCAACGGAGCGGGACGATTGGGACGCGGGGAGTCTACATGGAGTACGGTTGCGTTGAAATTTGCCATCCAGCAATTCCTTCCGTTTGTGGAACGTCTGGGTGACCAAAAGCAGGGGAAACGGTTGGAGGAGCTGGCGCGTGAGCTTGATGAAGCAGTCAACTCCCACTGCTGGGACGGAGACTGGTATATAGCGGGTTTTGATGACAATGGAATTCCATTTGGATGCAGGGAAGATGAAGAAGGTCAATTGTTCTTGAACGCGCAAACCTGGGCGATTATATGCGGAACTGCAAGAGGAGAACGCTTGGAGAAATGCAGGAATGCCGTAGTAAGTTTGGACACGCCTTTTGGGCCGCGTTTGCTCGATCCTCCCTTTACCAAATGGAATGAAACTTGGGGGAGAATCAGTATCAAACTGGCCGGAACAACGGAGAATGGCTCGGTTTATTGTCATGCTTCCATGTTTAAAGCACTGTCCGACCTTGTTCGAGGAGACGGGAACAGCGCTTATGATACCATTCGCAAGACCATGCCGACCAACACTGAGAATCCACCTGAAAAGAACCTGCAAATTCCGATCTATGTTCCCAATTATTACTTTGGTCTGCAGAAATCGGACAACTTCGGATTATCAAGCAGACACCATTCCACAGGCACGGCTGCATGGATGATGTGGCTCGTAGTAGATCGTCTTCTCGGTATCCAAGCTACGATTGACGGTTTGAAGGTGAATCCTTGCATCCCGGGAGAATGGAAAGAATATAGAATAAAGCGGAAATTCCGGAATTCCCTTTACGAGATTACGGTCAGGAATCCGAAGGGCCTTCAAACCGGAAGTGTACAAATACAAGTGGATGGCCTTGAATGGAGTAATCATGTCTTACCGAATGAGAGTGGAATAACGTACCGTGTTGATGTGCAATTGGATTGATATGCGTTGTACTGCAACATGTATCTGAAAATGAAATAGCGGTTTTTTGGAAATGCATGATATTTTAAGAGCCAAGCTAGCATGAGATCTATTAGATGAGCAACACCGGAACACCTCCAAAAATCATGATGATTCACGATGCAGGGGGTGTTTTTCTTTGGATGGGTTAAAATACAAGCATAATAAGGAGATCGAACATGCTGACGATTACTGCAAAACCATTGGATCAAGCTATGCAAACTATATTATTCAAACTAAAATCTGGTTATCATGCAGGGGATTGAGTGAGAGAGAATCGTCAAAATTACCTGAAGAGATCTATTTAATTGAAGATGACAATAATATGGTTGGTTATGGCGTCATTTGGGAATATAACAGTGGAAAAAAATTAATGGATAAGGCAGAAAAGGAATATTTTGATAAAGATGAAAGGTATCTAGAAAAGGACTTTTATAACGACATTAAAAATAAAACAGATTTTGTTTTTATAGAAGTTTTGGATGTTTTGAAGCAATTTGAACATAAGGGTTATGCATCTTTCTTTATTAAATGGTTTAAAGTAAAATACCCTAGAAACAAAATGTATGTGTATACTTTAGATAAATCACGTAATTTTTGGTTTAAGCAGGGTTTTAAGCTTGTAGGGAACACAAAATGGATTTCATATAATTAAAAAATCTAGCTGCTTTTAACAAAATTTACTAAAGGAATGCGAGCTTCTATCCGATAATACAAGTATAGTTTTTTTTGATATTCAGGATTCACAGATGGAGGAGTGCTATGAGATACGCGGGTAGAATTGTTTCGCTAATCGTTTTCATCCCTAGTTCCTTTGCATGGGGATTTTGCACCGTTTATTTATTTGGCCCGCTGATGGAAAACTGGATGCGCATGTCACTGTTCATTATTTTTGAATTAGCTTATGCAATTGTAGGTCTAAGGATCGGGAATATGTATGATAAGGCTAAATTTCACTCCGAAAAAGACGAGCTTACTGGCATGTGTAATCGCAGATATGCTCGGGTCGCATTCCCTAAAATTTTAAGAAAAATCAATCAAAAAAAAGGGTTTCTCGGTGTGATTGTTGTCGATGTTGATAATTATAAAACAATTAACGATACCTTTGGTCATGTAATGGGTGATAAAGTATTAGTGCAAATTGCCAAAACAATCAAAAAAACAATTAGAAAAACAGATGTTGCAGCTAGGTGGGGCGGAGATGAATTTTTGCTCATCATTCCAGTCTTGGACAAGCTATTTTTACAGACACTCATGGAGAGGCTTTCCAAGGAAATTGAGAAGATCAATCATATCAAAGAAATAAGCGGGTACGTTTCTGCTTCGATGGGGATTTCAATTTATCCCGATGATGCCAGAACATTAGACAACTTAATACATAGTGCAGACAAGAACATGTACATAAACAAAAAACAAAGAAAAGTGATCATGATCAATGTAAGTACCAACCAAGAGGAAATCAGTATTTAAATCACAAGGCAGTTGAGTGGACTCGTTCACAAGGCTGTCTTTTTTTACAAGCAAATCCGATTAATCCGATTTTTTATATCGGAATTATCCTTGACTCGGTATATCACGCATGTTAAACTCAAAAAGTAATAAAAAAAGGAATAACGGAGGAACCGAAATGAAAAAAACAGGGGTATTTATAGCGGCATTATTAATTGTGGTTTCTCTTATATTCGCAGGCTGCAGCAAGAAGGACAAAACCGTACTGGAAACGATCAAAGCGAATGGTAAAATACGAGTAGGCACTGAAGGTACTTATGCGCCATTTACATTCCACGATAAAGATGGGAAATTAGTCGGTTTTGATGTGGAGATCGCCCAAGAAGTAGCGAAAAAACTAGGCGTGACACCTGAGTTTATAGAAACGAAATGGGACGGCATGTTTGCTGGATTAGATGCCAAACGTTTTGATGTCGTAGTGAATGAAGTATCTATTAAAGAGGATCGTAAAGTAAAATACGATTTTTCGGATCCGTACATTGTTTCTAGAGCAGTCCTTATCGTTCAGAAGGACAATCAGGATATTAAAAAACTGACGGATCTAAAAGGGAAAAAAGCGGGTCAATCATTAACGAGTAATTTGTCCGACATTGCCAAAGCAAATGGCGCAACTATCGTACAAACCGATGGGTTTAACCAAGCTATTGATCTGCTGACCTCCAAACGGATTGATGCTACGGTCAATGACGGGCTTTCTTACTTGGATTTGATGAAGCAAAAACCGGACGCGCCGATCAAGGTAGTAGCTGAGACGAATGATGCTACGCCAAGCGCCATATTGATTAACAAAGGGAATAAAGAACTGGTCGATGCCGTGAATAAAGCTTTGACTGATATTAAAGCGGACGGTACTTATTTAAAAATTTCACAAAAATATTTTGGTGCTGATGTATCCAAATAAAGGATAAATGCGATGAGTGATCATACAGAACGATTGATTCACATTATATTGGAATCCTTTCTACCCCTGTTAAAAGCAGGGGTAGCTTTTACGATTCCATTGACTTTGATTTCTTTTGCGCTAGGTTTAGGTCTTGCTTTGTTTACCGCATTGGTTCAGCTTTCTGAATGGAGGCTGTTAAGATCTTTAGCTAGATTTTATGTATGGGTTATTCGAGGAACACCGCTATTAGTGCAATTATTTATTATTTTTTATGGGTTACCAAGTGTTGGGATTACAATCAATGCTTTTCCAGCGGCCGTGATTGGCTTTACGCTTAGCGTAGGTGCATATGGCTCTGAAATTATCCGTGCCGCGATTCTGTCCACTGCCAAAGGGCAATGGGAAGCTGCATATTCCATAGGTATGACGAAATCGCAAGCGCTTCGTCGTATTATTTTACCGCAAGCAGCACGTGTTTCCGTTCCGCCTCTGTCTAATTCCTTTATTAGTCTGGTAAAGGATACTTCTCTGGCATCTGTAGTAACCGTTACAGAAATGTTCGCAAAAGCTGAGCAAATAACAGCCGTGTATTATGAACCTTTGGTGATCTATTGTGAAGTGGGCGTGATTTATTTACTTTTCAGTAGTGTGCTTTCTAATCTCCAACGGCGGTTGGAAAAACGCTTTGACCGATATAATGCAAGATAGAGGGAGTAAGTGATGATAACTATTGCCAAACTCAGAAAGACATTCGAAACAATAGAAGTGCTCAAGGGGATAAACCTAAACATCGAAAAAGGCCAAGTCGTCGTTATTATCGGTCCTTCTGGTTCAGGAAAAACGACCTTGCTTCGCTGTATGAATTTACTAGAATATCCTTCGGAAGGAACTCTCCAGATCGGCACCACACAAATTGATTTCCATGCTGGATTCAAACCAAAGCTCATCGATGTACTAGCGCTGCGTAGACAAACAGGGATGGTCTTTCAGTCGAATAACCTTTTTCCGCATATGACTGCTTTGGAGAATGTAATGGAAGCACAGGTTACGGTGCAGAAAAAATCAAAAGAAGCGGCAAGCATCCGGGCGCTAGAGCTCTTGAAAAAAGTAGGTCTGGAAGAAAAGGCTTATGTTTATCCGCACCAGCTTTCCGGTGGACAGCAGCAACGGGTCGGAATTGCGCGGGCAATGTCTATTGAGCCACAACTTCTCTTATTCGACGAACCCACATCAGCATTGGATCCAGAGCTGGTCGGGGAAGTGCTGAAGGTGATTAAGGAATTGGCTAACGAAGGAATCACTATGGTCATTGTGACACATGAAATGAAGTTTGCCAGCGAAGTTGCGGATCGAATCATCTTCGTAGATAACGGCCTGATCGTTGAGGAAGGGACGCCGGATCAAATCTTTAATAGGCCGACACATGATCGAACTCGTCTATTTCTGTCACATCTAAACTCAGCTGACTAACCCCTCCATATTCTCTGGTTTTAAAAACTAGGCAAGAATTTTTTTGAATTCTTCTGTCAACAACGGCACAACTTCGAACAAATCTCCAACTATTCCGTAATCGGCTACTTTGAAAATCGGCGCTTCAGGATCTTTATTGATCGCAATAATAATGCGCGATTGGCTCATACCTGCCAAATGCTGAATGGCGCCGCTGATGCCGCAGGCAATGTAAATTTCCGGAGTGACTACTTTACCGGTTTGACCAATTTGCATCGAGTAGTCGCAATACCCGGCATCGCAAGCACCACGAGAAGCGCCAACTGCTGCGTTTAACACCTCTGCCAATTGCTCGAGCGGTTTGAAGCCTTCTAAGCTTTTCACGCCTCTTCCGCCGGAAATAATTATTTTCGCTTCCGTCAGGTCTACTTTGCCGGACGTTTTGCGAACGACATCCTTAACTACGGAACGAAGTGAAGAAGGAGGAATATACACTGTTTGAACGACTTCGGCATGAACATCAGTGATTTCTGCAGCTGTAATATTATTTGGCCGTATCGTTACTACAAGAGGACCTTCCGTAAATTGCTTCTTCTCAAATGCCTTTCCGGCATAAAGAGGACGTGTAAACGAAACTTCACCGGCGGTTTTCTCGATAGCAATCACATCTGAAATTTGTCCGGCGTTCATGTAAGCTGCTGCCATAGGAGCCAAATCACGACCGACGGAAGTATGTCCGAAAATGAGGGCGTGCGGCTGTAATTGATCGATCAGCTGGGAAATAGCTGTAAAGTAATGATCTGCATTATAGTGTTCTAAATCCACATGATCCATTGCATGCACTTGGCTGATTCCATATTGTGCTAATTCCGCTGCTAGTGATGCAATGCTCCCATAACCCATTAAAACTGCAACAAGCGGGTCGCCATCTTCCTTTATTAACCCTGCCGCGCGAATGGCTTCGAAAGTGACTTGCCGAAGCTTTCCTTCGCGCACTTCAGCCATAATAATATATGTTTTACTCATTTGCATTCCCCTCCATCAAATCAATTTGGCTTCCGTACGAAGCAGATGTACAAGCTGTGCGGTTTGCTCATGATAATCACCTTTTAAAATGTGACCGGCTTTTCGCGTTGGAGGCAAGGTAAGAGATAATCGTTTCGTTTTGGAGGCAATATCATCGCCAGTCAACCCCAAATCATCCAAGCCGATCGTCTGGAACGGCTTCTTTTTTGCTTTCATAATGCCAGGCAAAGAGGGATACCGTGGATCGTTCAAGCCTTGCTGAGCTGTAAACAAAGCAGGAAGTGTGATTTCCAGCGTTTCGGAATCGCCTTCAGCATCGCGCAAAACGACTGACTTGCCTGCAGAAATAACCAGCTTCGTAATCGATGAAGCATGTGGAATGTTTAACAGATAGGCTAAGCGAACAGCGACCTGTCCCGCACCGTTATCAACGGAGAAATTACCGCCCAGTATGAGGTCAAACGGTTGTTTGCCAAGATAAGCTGCTAATACCTTGGAAATGCTGAGCTCATCGCCGTTGATGCGCTCATCTGAAATCAATACGGCTTCGTCAGCGCCCGTAGCCAAAGCGGTGCGTAATGCTTCCGCGCAGCGATCAGGTCCAACGGAAACGACGACAATAGTGCCGCCGTGCTGCTCTTTTTGGCGAATGGCTTCTTCAACTGCATATTCATCATAAGGATTGATAATGTATTTGACACCTTCATCGGACACTTCCCCGTTGTGAATGACGATTTTTTCCTCCGTATCGAAGGTTTGTTTCATAATGACATAAATGTTCATTGTGTTCTCCTCCTTAGAGTTTTCGTTAGAAAACTTGCTTCGTAAGCATATGCTGAGTTTTGCTTTAGCAAAACTGGCATCGTAAGCATATGCTTTTTTACTTCAAGCCTTTCAGAAAAAATTCAACAGTCTTATCGATCTGTGCAGTAAGGGAGAATTTC